>NZ_SMKB01000441.1:0-2172 GCF_004348575.1 Actinomadura sp. 7K534 | reverse complement strand
CTCTGGGGCTGGGGAGTTCCTATGGAGGCTTTGTCCGGGGGATGGAGGGAGTGTCCTCATGTGGACAATTCGCCTCGTGTGTCCCAAAATCCGCGCACGTCGCTCAGGCGCTCAGCTCTTCCTGGGAGAGCCGGTCGAAGAGCTTGGCGGTCAGCGGGTCGTGCCGGCCCGCGGCGTGGAAGACGACCACCAGGTGGTCGACGAGCAGCGACTCCAGGTCCGCGCGCGGCACGTCGCGGTTCTCGAGCCAGTCCAGGCCGGCGGTCTCCACGGCCGCCATCCAGGAGCGCAGCGTGATGCGCAGGACGGGCGGCGGCGTCTCGACCTCCAGCGAATGCAGGATCCGGTCCAGCAGGAGCTGCCTGATGCCGTCGACGATCTCGCCGACCTCGCCCGACCGGTCGGCCGGGCCGCCGCGCAGCAGCGCGGTGTAACCGGCCGCGTGGCTCTCCACGAAGTCGAAGTAGCGCCGGAGCGAGATCCGCAGCCGGTCCAGCGGTTTGCCCTCCGTGGGCGGTTCCAGCAGGACCGACAGCTGCTTGGCCGCGCTGCCGAGCGCCGCGAGGTACAGCTCGTACTTGCCGCCGAAGTAGTGGTAGACCAGCGCGCGCGAGGCGCCCGCCGCAGCCGCCACGTCGTCGATCGAGATGTCCTCGGGCGAGCGCGTGCTGAACAGCTGCAGCGCCGCCGCGATCAGTTCGTCCCGCCGTTCGTCCACGCTGAGCCTGCGACGGCCCCGTCCGCCGCTCGGCCGGCCGCGCGCCTTGCCGCCGGTCACCGCACGATCTCCCACGTGGGCAGCGTATCCGAGGCCGGGACGGCACAGGCCACAGCGGCGGCACCGACCGGACATTTCACCGGGTCGTGATCAAGTACGAACCGCTGTGATCCGGAACACCACAGGCCCGAACCACCATTGTCGGATGCCCGTTACTCGCTGTTGCGGCGGGTTGAGCCGCGAGCGCGGCATCATGGCATCTCCTCCCGAGCGGAGGCCGGCGCGCCGACCCCCGTGGCGCGCCGCCGCGGCAGGTCCTGCAGGTCCCCCTGGACGGAGTGCCATGTCAGCTGAGCAAGCGAATCCCCCGCACGACAGGCAAGGAGAAGGCGCGGTCCCCCTGCCGCGCAAGGAACCGTCTCCCGCCGCCCGCGACGAGGGGAGGCCGGTCCCCGCGCCGAAACCGACGATCCGCAACGTCGCCGAGCGCGCCGGCGTCTCCAAGTCGCTCGTCTCCCTGGTGATGCGGGGGTCACCGCACGTGAGCGAACGCCGCAGGCAGGCCGTGCTGCAGGCCGCCCGCGAACTCGGCTACCGGCCGAACGCCGTGGCCAGGAGCCTGGTCGAGGGGCGCACCAGGCTGATCGGCGCCATCGTCGCCGACCTGCACAACCCCTTCTTCGCCGAGTTCCTCGACGGCCTGCAGGAGAGCCTGCACGGCGCCGGCCTGCGGATGCTCGTCGGCAGCGGCCGCTGGGACCCGATGTTCGAGGCGGAGGCCGTCGAGGCGTTCCTGGAGATGCGGGTGGACGGGCTTGTGCTGCTCAGCGTCGTCCCCGACTCGCTGAAAGAAGCCGCCGCCAGTGTCCCGGTCGTGGTCGTCGGGGAGCGCGACGTCGTCGGCGTCGACATCGTCGTGGACGACGACGAGCTCGGCGCCAGCCTCGCCGTCGACCACCTGGTCGACCTGGGCCACCGGCGGATCGCGCACATCGAGGGGGCCCGCTCCACGACCGCGCGCTACCGCCGCGCCGGCTACGAGCGGGCGATGCGCCGCCACGGGCTGGGCCGGGAGGTCCTCGTCGAGCCCGGCGACTTCACCGAGGACGGCGGGTACCGCGCCGCCCTCGCGCTGCTGCGCCGCGATCCCCGGCCCACCGCGATCTTCGCGCCGAACGACCTCGTCGCGACCGGCGCGCTGTCGGCGGCCGACGAACTCGGGCTGCGGATCCCGGAGGACCTGTCGATCGTCGGCTACGACAACACTCACCTGGCCGCCATCCGGCACATCTCGCTGACCAGCGTCGACCAGCCGCGCCGGGACATGGGACGGGTGGCCGCCGAGCTGCTGACCGCCCGCATCGGGGACCCGTCCCGCGCGGCGCGGCAGAACCTGGTCGTCCCGCACCTGGTGGTCCGCTCCACGACGGGACCCGCCCCCGCCGCCTGACCCC
>NZ_SMKB01000440.1:0-2208 GCF_004348575.1 Actinomadura sp. 7K534 | reverse complement strand
CCGCCTGCTCGGCTGCCTGCACCACTGCCTGCACACCCAACAGCCCTACCAGGAGGCCACCGCGTTCGCAGCCCGCACCCTCGCCGCGGCTTGACACGCTAACCGCATGGGATGTCTTGTCGGCCAGAGTGAGTATGCCTGCCTTCTCCAACTCCCGCAGGATGCCCCACACGCGAGCGGCGGTCAGGTCGTGGACCTTGCCGGGCAACGCCCCCGAGGTCCACAGGATCGTCCCGTCCGGACCGGCGATCACTTGCACGTTCATCCCGTGCACCCGATGCTTGCCGGAGAAGTACGGACGGTCGGCCCGGACCCGGTCGGTGCGGATGAGCGTCCCGTCCAGCACCAGATGGGTCAACTCGTCCCGGTCAGCCTTCCGCAAGGCCTGCGCGAGCTTGGGTGAGCGCGCTGACAGCAGCATGACGGTCTCTTCCACGTACCTCCAAGCGGTGGCCGCAGACACACCGAACCCGGCGCTGATCTCGGCGAACGTCTCGTCCTTACGCAGGTAGGCCAGCACGAGGAGGGCCTGCCGGCCGGGGTTGAGCAGCCGCCAGGCCGACCCGAGCGCCTTTCGCCGCCGCCGGATCAGCCCGGCGACGTAGTTCAGCGTTGAACGCGACAAATCAAGGGCAGCGCGGTAGAACAGCACGTAGAGACCTCTGGTTCAGGCGACGTGATTGTGGTGATCAACCCGTCTACCAGGGGTCTCTCTACGTCATGCCCCAACCGACGCATCGCGATCACGCTGTGACCAGCAGCCCGCCGCCACAGGATGAAATGGGTTCAGTATAACGAGGCTGATGGCCACAGCCATCGGCACGGAAGGGCGCTCCGTATACCGTTGCCTCATCATAGCCGTGCTCGAAGACAAATCGCAATGCAATTTCACGCTTGATGTATCCGTCGAGGACTTCAATGGCCTGACGGATGCATCCGTGAAGGAGGTGGTCACTCTGGCGCATAGATACTTGCTTGGCGTCCCGCCCCTCGACCTTGACCCGGCACAAAAGGAGAGTTGGCACTTCTGGAAGGACCTCAATGAGAGGCAAGAATGAACGTTTTTCACCAGCGTGGGGGACGGGTGATCACAGCATGATCGCGGGCGGTGGCGGACCCGGAAACATAAAGAAGCCCTGGTAGGACGGGTGATCTCTCACAACCCACCGTCCCCACCAGAGGCACCTTCACATAAGCCACACCCCGGGCCCCTTGGACCGCCCACCCCATTGTTATGGCTTCACATGCTTTTCTATCGTTCTTCGCTGCCGTTGTCGCGTCAGACCCTGCAGTACGTGACCGGTGTCGTCGGCCGCCACCGCAAGCAGACCGGTAGCAAGGGCCGGGCGCTGCCGCCGGGCATGCAGGCGCTGATGACGCTGGCCGCGGACGCGGGCGACGCGCCCCCGTCCCCAGCGGAGTTGCCGCCGACCTGGACCACCATCACGATCGCCGTGGGCACGACGGCGACGGCGGTGACTGCGGAGATGGCGATGGCACGGTCGGTTGATGTTCTATCGGCTGCGCTGGATCTGTCCCCCTCGGCCAGCGGGTTCGTGGCCGACCTTATGCGGGTCACCCGTCGCCCAGGCACAAGCGAGGCCGGCGGCTGGGCCACCCTGGAGGTTCGTGGCCGGACGGCCGAGGTGGCCGAAGCGGCGGCGACCGGGCTGCTGTCGAAGCGGTCCACTCCGTAGTGAGGCGATCTCAGCGACATCCGGCAGGGGAAGCCGTGGATGTGTATCGCTGAGGCTCGTGACGCTCTGGTCTTGTGCTCGCACTCGTCGGTGGCGATCTGGAGACCGTTGGCCAGGTGCGCCACGCCGAGCGCCATGCTGGCGTTGGCTCGGGGGCTCGTCCAGGATGACGTTCAGTGTTTTTAGGCGCCTGTTCGCCGCATCAACGTTTTTGATTGTCGGGACGGGTCGGGGCGTCAGCAGGTATCGGGGGCTTCACTGGCGCGGAGCAAGTAATAGGCAACGTTCATTTGTGGGGCTGGGCCGGGCGCGGTCCAGCAGGCAGAGGGGATCGGGCGCGATCCCCGAGGGGGTGAGGCGTACGGTCGAGAGCGGTGAGTCGGTGTCGGGGTCGGGGGTGCCGCGGAGGCGGCGTTCGGTTCGGTCGCAGCAGCGGAGCGGAACCTGTCAAACCGGATGAGACGTCAGGCCACGTGGGTGGTTTGTGGCTTGTTGTCGGTCTGGGGTTGGG
>NZ_SMKB01000043.1:0-40507 GCF_004348575.1 Actinomadura sp. 7K534 | reverse complement strand
CGAGGAAGGGGATGCGGCCCAGCGGGCCGCTCCCAAGGCTTCGCCGGCCGCGGGGGCGGTCGAGGCGGGGGCCACCACGCCTGCGGCCGGGAGCGGGTCGCCGTCGGTCTCGCCCAGTGCGCCCATCGCCGCGGCGGCGCCTGCGGCCGCGGCCGTCAAGGCGAACGAGCTCGGACAGATTCCGGTGCTGATGTACCACCGGATCGTGAAGAAGCCGGACCGGTCGCTGGACCGGTCCGTCAAAGAGCTCTACGACGAGCTGACGCGCCTGGCCAAGGGCGGATACCAGCCGATCACGGCGGCCGAGTTCGTCAGCGGGCGGTTCAACGTCCCCGCCGGCAAGTACCCGGTGGTGCTCACGTTCGACGACAGCTCGCCCGACCAGTTCGCGCTCGACGCGCAGGGCAACCCCGCGCCGGACACCGCCGTGGCGGTCATCCAGCAGGTCGCGAGCGAGAACCCCGGGTTCCGGCCGACCGCGACGTTCTTCCTGGTCGACGACATCTTCGGGATGGAGGACGCGCAGGCGTCGGCCGGGCTGAAGTGGCTCCTCCAGCACGGGTACGACGTCGGCAACCACACGAAGTCGCATCCCAACCTCTCCGGGCTGTCCGAGAAGAAGGTGCAGGACGAGATCGGCGCCCTGGAGGAGCGGGTCGTCCAGCTCAGCGGGGCGAACACGGCGACGCTGGCCTACCCGTTCGGGGCCGTGCCCAGCAAGGAGAAGTGGGCGCGGAAGCAGGACGGCCGGTACTCCTTCCAGGGGATCTTCCTCGCCGGATGGCGGCCGTCGGCGTCGCCGTTCGACGAGGAGTTCGACCGGTGGAACATCCCCCGCGTCCGGTCCGAGGGCAAGATCAAGGAGAACGACTGCACGAAGTTCTGCTCGACCGCGTGGCTCGAACATCTGGACAAGAACCCGGCGGAGCGGTACACATCTGACGGTGACCCGAACACCGTGACGTTTCCGAAGACGGCGGAGGACCGCCTGGCCAAGGAGTACCGGGCTCGGGCACGGACATACTGACCGGCGCGCGGGAGCCGGATTGACCACGGGAGATTGGTCCCATATGCTGATCGCTGCGCTGTGGGCCTGCGCGAGCTTCGGACGGAGCAGGCTCGCGCTCGGTCAGGTCGGCGACAACGGTTCGGTGCACTGACGCGGCAAGGTCCGCGTCCCTTTCCGGTCCTCGGCAGGGCGGAAAACGGCCCTCCGCGCAGAAACCCATAACGACTTCACTGTCCGTACCGGAGCCAGCCGACACATGACGAGCAGCACCGAGGCCACCTCGACCACCCCGCAGGTAGCGGTCAACGACATCGGGTCCGAGGAAGCCTTCCTCGCCGCGATCGATGAGACCATCAAGTACTTCAACGACGGCGACATTGTCGAAGGCACTGTCGTCAAGGTCGATCGTGACGAGGTCCTCCTCGACATCGGCTACAAGACCGAGGGCGTCATCCCCTCGCGCGAGCTGTCCATCAAGCACGACGTCGACCCGAACGAGGTCGTCTCCACCGGAGACCACGTCGAGGCCCTCGTCCTCCAGAAGGAGGACAAGGAGGGGCGGCTGATCCTGTCCAAGAAGCGCGCCCAGTACGAGCGCGCCTGGGGCACGATCGAGAAGATCAAGGACGAGGACGGCATCGTCACCGGCACGGTCATCGAGGTCGTCAAGGGCGGCCTGATCCTGGACATCGGCCTGCGCGGCTTCCTGCCCGCGTCGCTGGTCGAGATGCGCCGGGTCCGCGACCTGCAGCCCTACGTCGGCCGCGAGCTCGAGGCCAAGATCATCGAGCTGGACAAGAACCGCAACAACGTGGTCCTGTCCCGCCGCGCCTGGCTGGAGCAGACGCAGAGCGAGGTCCGCCAGACCTTCCTCAACACGCTGCAGAAGGGCCAGGTCCGCAAGGGCGTCGTGTCCTCGATCGTCAACTTCGGCGCGTTCGTCGACCTCGGCGGCGTCGACGGGCTGGTGCACGTCTCCGAGCTGTCCTGGAAGCACATCGACCACCCCTCCGAGGTCGTCGAGGTCGGCCAGGAGGTCACGGTCGAGGTCCTGGACGTCGACATGGAGCGCGAGCGGGTCTCGCTGTCGCTCAAGGCGACGCAGGAAGACCCGTGGCAGCAGTTCGCCCGCACTCACCAGATCGGGCAGGTCGTCCCGGGCCGCGTCACCAAGCTGGTGCCGTTCGGCGCGTTCGTCCGCGTCGAGGAGGGCATCGAGGGCCTGGTGCACATCTCCGAGCTGGCCGAGCGGCACGTGGAGATCCCCGAGCAGGTCGTCCAGGTCGGCGACGAGATCTTCGTGAAGATCATCGACATCGACCTCGACCGGCGCCGGATCAGCCTGTCGCTCAAGCAGGCCAACGAGGGCGCCGCCGGCATCGAGGAAGAGGACTTCGACCCGACGCTGTACGGCATGCCGGCCGAGTACGACGAGCAGGGGAACTACAAGTACCCCGAGGGCTTCGACGCCGAGACCGGCGAGTGGCTGCCCGGCTTCGACGAGCAGCGCGAGACCTGGGAGCGGCAGTACGCCGAGGCCCGGTCCCGCTTCGACGCCCACCGCAAGCAGATCGAAGAGGCCCGCAAGGCCGAGGCCGAGGCCGGCGCGGAGCCCGCGGCCGGCGGCGGAGGCGGCGGCGAGACCTCCTACTCCGGTGGCGGCGAGAGCGAGACCACCGGTGGCGCCCTGGCCACCGACGAGGCGCTCGCCGCGCTGCGGGAGAAGCTCTCCGGCGGCCAGTAAGCCCCATCCCTCCTCCGGCGGGC
The DNA here is from genome assembly GCF_004348575.1 of Actinomadura sp. 7K534. Classification (NCBI taxonomy): domain Bacteria; kingdom Bacillati; phylum Actinomycetota; class Actinomycetes; order Streptosporangiales; family Thermomonosporaceae; genus Actinomadura; species Actinomadura sp. 7K534. Next base: position 37,731 of record NZ_SMKB01000043.1, on the reverse strand, counting down.
CGCGTGCGGCGCGCCGGAGGACGGGATACCGGTGACGGCTCTCCGCCCCCCGCGGCCAGCGCCCCGGGGGCGAGACCGCCGCGAAGCGGCCACCGACAATCCCAACACGACCCAGAACACGGCCGGAGAACGATCTTGCGAGATCGGCCTCCGGCCGTGCCTCGGTTGCGTCACCATGATGTCGGGCGGCGCGCGGCACCGGCGATGACCGCCGGCCCGTCACCACGCAGCGCCCACCCGTCCCGCAGGTCCGCTCGTCCCCCGGGGAGCACTCGTTCAAGTGGCCAGCACAGACGCCAACACCGACGCCGGCACCAGGACCGGCGGCCCCGCCGCGTCCGGCCCGTCCATCGTCCCGCCGGGCCCCGCGAGGCTCGCGCTCATCGCGGTCACGGTCGCGGTGCTCGCGCAGACCCTGCGGTTCGCACTGCCCCAGCTCGACCATTTCGCCGACCGGACCGGCCCCGCGGTCGCCGCGGTCGGCGTAATCATCGTGTTCCTCGCCGGGTTCGCCGCGCCGGTCGTGCGCCGCGCCGCCGGCTCCCGCGCCCTGCTGCTCGGCGCGGTCGGCGGGCTGCTCGCCGTCCGGCTGCTCGCGCAGGCCGTCGAGCCGCGGGTGTGGCTCGCGTTCGCCGCGACCGCCATCGGCATGATCGCCGTCGGCGCGCTGTACGAGGGCGCCCGCGGGCTGTCCGGCGTCGGGTTCGCCACCGCGACCGTCGCCGGCCTGTCCATCGACGCCGCGGTACGGATGTGCTTCGCCACCTGGGACCCCGTGTGGCGCGGCGGCGCCGGGCCGTGGCTGGCGTGCCTGGCGTTCGTCGGCCTCGGCGCCGCCGCGCTCTACCGGGAGATGTCGGCCGAGCCCGTCGCGGCGCCCGGGATCTCCTGGCGCGACGCGCTCGGCGCGGCCGCGTTCGGGCCGTTCCTGGCCCTGCAGGTGCTCATCCTGTCCAGCCCCGCGTTCGTCGCGTCGTCCGGGTGGCTGTCGCTGACCGCCGCGCACGCCACGATCGTCGCCGGGCAGGGCCTCGCGCTGGCGTTCCTCGCGTCCGGCCTCGCCGTGCGGGCGGTCCCCGGCGGCGTGTGCGTGCTCGGCGGCACCGTCCTCGGGGTCGGCGCCGGCGCCGTCGCCGGGACGTACGCGCTGTCCGGCATCGAGGTCGTCCCCATCGTCATCCTCGGGCAGGTGCTGTCGGCGTGGCTGCTGGCGGTGGCGGTGCGGGCGCCGCTGCGCCGCGCCGGAGCCGGCGGGCCGGCCTGGCGGGTCGACGCCGGCGCCGCCCTCGGCGGCCTGCTGATCGCGCTGATCCTCGTCCCGTACCAGGTCAGCGCCATCTCCCCGCTGCCGTTCCCGAACAACGTGCTGCCGGGGATCGCCGGGATCGCGCTCGGCGCGCTCGCCGCCATCGCGTCCGCCCGCGGCGGCCCGCTGCCCGCCCGCGCTCCGCTGCGCGCCCTCACCGCCGGTGCCGCCGCGCTCGGGCTGCTGGCCGGCACGCTGGTGTTCACCGTCGCCGCGCCGGACGGGAAGGCGCCCGCGCCGCCGCTGCCGGGCCACGTGCGGGTCCTCAGCTACAACATCCACGACGCCGTCAACCAGGCCGGACGCCTCGACCCGGAGGGCATCGCCCGCGTCATCGAAGAGCAGCAGGCCCAGGTCGTCCTGCTGCAGGAGGCCAGCCGCGGGTCGCTGCTGTCGGGCACCGCCGACGTCGGCGTCTGGCTGTCGCGGCGCCTCGGCATGAAGCTGATCTGGGGCCCGGCGGCCGACGGGCAGTTCGGCAACGCGATCCTGACGTCGCTGCCGGTGCACAGCTCCGGGACGGGCCGCTGGCCGCGCGGCGACTGGTCGCAGATCCGCGGCTACGTCTGGGCGCGGCTCGGCGTCGGCAACACCACCATGGACGTGTGGTCGACGCACCTGGAGGGCGGCGAGAACCAGGCCGACGAGCGCGCCCGCTCGATCGCGGCGCTGCTGCGGGCCTGGGGCGGGGCGCCCCGCACGCTGATCGGCGGCGACTTCAACGCCGGCCCCGACAGCCCGGAACTCGCCGCGATGACCGAAGGGACCGACCTGCGCAGCACCGCCATCGGCGACGACACGTCCCCCACCAGGTCCGACGGCGCGCGCGTCGACTGGATCTTCGGGTCGGACGGCATCCTCGTCACCGAGTACGACGTGCCGGTGTCGGACGCCTCCGACCACTACCCGGTCGCGGTCACCGTGCGGATCGGGCGCTGAGCGGACCCGGCCCGCGCTCCGCCGCTAGGGTCGTGCCCATGAGCGAACCGAGCGTCGCGGTCGAGCGGGCCGGCCCGCAGGACGCCGGAGAGGTGCTCACCGTCCAGCGCGCCGCCTACGTCGCGGAGGCGCAGCTGTACGGCGACCCGTTCATCCCCCCGCTGGTCGAGTCGGCCGAGCAGCTCCGGAAGGTGCTGTCGAGCGACGCGGTCGTGCTGAAGGCGGTGCTCGGCGGTCGCCTCGTCGGGGCCGTCCGCGCCCAGTTCAGCGAGCACACCTGCCTGATCGGGCGGCTCGTCGTGGTCCCCGACCTGCAGGGACGCGGCATCGGGCGGCGCCTCCTCGCCGCGCTGGAGGACGAGGTGGCCGGGCGCGCCGACGCGTGCGTGCTGTTCACCGGCCACCTCAGTGAGGCGAACCTGCGGCTGTACCGCCGCGCCGGGTACACCGAGACGCACCGGGAGCGCGTCGCCGCGCACCTCACGCTCGTCCACATGCGCAAGCCCCTCGTACCGGCCGCGGCCGAGTGACCATTAGGGTGAGCCCGTGCTGAAAGTGGGACTCACCGGCGGAATCGGGTCGGGCAAGAGCGAGGTGTCGGCGCGGCTCGCCGAGCTCGGCGCCGTGGTCATCGACGCCGACAGGATCGCCCGCGAGGTGGTCGAGCCGGGCACGCCCGGCCTCGCCGCCGTCGTCGCGGAGTTCGGCGAGGAGGTGCTGCTCCCGTCCGGCGGCCTCGACCGGGAGAAGGTCGGCCGGATCGTGTTCGGCGACCCCGACCGGCTGGCGGCGCTGAACGCGATCGTCCATCCGCTGGTGGGGGAGCGGATGCAGGAGCTGATGGACGCCGCGCCCGACGACGCCGTCGTGGTCTACGACGTGCCCCTGCTGGTGGAGAACGATCTGGCCCCCATGTACGACGAGGTCGTCGTCGTGGACGCCCCCGCCGACGTCCAGCTCGACCGCCTCGTCGCCCGGCGCGGCATGACCGAGGAGGACGCCCGCGCCCGCATGGCGAACCAGGCGTCCCGCGAGGACCGCCGCGCCGTCGCCACCCACGTCATCGACAACTCCGGAACCCTCGAAGCCCTGCGGAGCCAGGTGGACAACCTCTGGAAGGCCCTCACCAGCCGCGGCGCGGAGACTGATGGCTCGCTGTGATCATCCGACAATGCCCTGGGAACCCCTTCCAGGGGCATGCTTAGCAGTGACCGGGCTTGGGTAGATCCAGTTGCCGGGGAAGGTGTCGGTGACCTTCCTCATTGAGCGGTCCTGGTACCCTGCCGCGCGCTATAGGCTCATCGCATGCGCGTGCGGGGCTGGTGGTCGGCGGCGTGGCCGACGAGACGTTCACGCGCGCTCGACGTGTCCCTGGCGCTCGCCCTCGCCGTCGGTGACGGCCTGTTCCTCTGGTTCGCCGAGCAGGACTTCTACCTTCCGCCGCTCGTCGTTTCGGCGTGCAGCGTCGTGCTCGGCCTGGCCGTCGTCGTGCGGCGCATCCATCCCGTGGGGCTCGCGCTCTTCCTGGTGACGTTCGGCACGATCACCGGTGCGGGCGCGTTCTCCGCGCTCGTGATCCTGTACTCGCTCGCCGCCTACACCGCGTCCCGCCGGACCGTCATCACGATCGCGATTCTCGGCTACATCACCTCGCTCGCCGTCGCCGGGCCCACGGCGTCGAAGGAACCCTTCATCGCGCAGGCGATATTCAGCGTCGCGTTCATCGGCGTCCCCGTCCTGCTCGGGCTGTACATGGGGGCGCGCAAGCAACTCCTTGCGTCGCTCCAGGAACGTGCCGCACGCCTCGAACGGGAACAGCACCTCCTCGCAGAGCGCGCGCGGGGTGAGGAACGGACGCGCATCGCGCGGGAGATGCACGACGTCGTCGCCAACAGGATCAGCGTCATGGTCGTGCACGCGGGCGCCCTCAAGGCGGTCGCCGTCCGCGACCCGGAGCGGGCGGCGGAGACGGCCGGCGTCATCGGGGACATGGGACGCCAGGCCCTGGAGGAACTCCGCCATGTCATCGGTGTCCTGAGGCAGGGTGAAGAGTCCCTGACCCTAGAGGCCCCGACCGTCGCCCACGTCCGCGACCTCGTCGGGCAGTCCGGTGCGGCCGGCCTCAGCGTCGACCTGTCGATCCGCGGCGACGAGCGTCCCATCCCCGCCGCCGTCGGGCGAACGGTGTACCGCCTCGTCCAGGAGGCCCTCACCAACGTCCACAAGCACGCCGGCATGGCCGGGACCCGCGTCGACCTCGGCCTGCTTCCGGAGGCGATCGAGGTGGAGGTCGCGAACGATCCGCCGGTCGCCCGCCCCGAGCACCGGCTGCCGAGCGGCGGCAACGGCCTGGTGGGCCTCCGCGAGCGCGTCACCGCCCTCGGCGGCACCTTCGAGGCCGGCCCGTGCGGCGGCGGCTACGCCGTCCGCGCCAGGATCCCGCTGCCCGCGTCCTGACCGGGGCGCCGGCCCGCCGGCCTGCGCGGATACCGATTGTCGTAGCCGCTGCATACAGTTGATGGAGCAGGCAGCCGATGGAGCAGGGGGACGCGATGCGGCCGATCACGGATCTGCGGCGGCGCGTGGCGCCGTTCGAGGTCATCACCGAGATGACGCCGTCCGGCGACCAGCCGCAGGCGATCGCCGAGCTGACGTCCCGCATCGAGGGCGGCGAACAGGACGTGGTGCTGCTCGGCGCCACCGGCACGGGCAAGACCGCCACGATCGCGTGGCTGGTGGAGAAGGTGCAGCGGCCCATGCTGGTCATGCAGCCGAACAAGACGCTCGCCGCCCAGTTCGCCAACGAGCTGCGCGAGATGCTGCCGAACAACGCCGTCGAGTACTTCGTCTCCTACTACGACTACTACCAGCCCGAGGCGTACATCCCGCAGACCGACACCTACATCGAGAAGGACTCCTCGATCAACGACGAGGTCGACCGGCTGCGGCACTCGGCGACCAACTCGCTGCTCACCCGCCGCGACACCGTCGTCGTCGCGTCCGTCTCCTGCATCTACGGCCTCGGCACGCCGCAGGAGTACGTCGACCGGATGGTGCGCCTCAGCGTCGGCCAGGAGATCGACCGCGACGACCTGCTGCGGCAGCTCGTCGGCATGCAGTACACCCGCAACGACCTCTCCTTCACCCGCGGCACGTTCCGGGTCCGCGGCGACACCATCGAGATCATCCCGCAGTACGAGGAGCTCGCCGTCCGCATCGAGATGTTCGGCGACGAGATCGAGAAGCTCGCCACCCTGCACCCCCTCACCGGCGAGCAGATCACCGAGGACGACGAGCTGTACGTCTTCCCCGCCTCCCACTACGTCGCCGGCCCCGAGCGGATGGAGCGGGCCATCCGCGACATCGAGGCCGAGCTGGAGGAGACCCTCGCCGCCATGGAGCGGCAGGGCAAGATGCTGGAGGCGCAGCGGCTGCGCATGCGCACCGCCTACGACATCGAGATGATGCGCCAGGTCGGCACCTGCTCCGGCATCGAGAACTACTCCCGCCACATCGACGGACGCGGCCCGGGCAGCGCCCCCAACACCCTCCTCGACTACTTCCCCGAGGACTTCCTCCTCGTCATCGACGAGTCGCACCAGACCGTCCCGCAGATCGGCGCGATGTACGAGGGCGACGCGTCCCGCAAGCGGATGCTGGTCGAGCACGGGTTCCGGCTGCCGTCCGCGATGGACAACCGGCCCCTCAAGTGGGAGGAATTCCTCGACCGCATCGGCCAGACGGTCTACCTGTCCGCGACGCCCGGCCCGTACGAGATGGGCCGCGTGAAGGGCGACGTGGTCGAGCAGGTCATCCGCCCCACCGGCCTCATCGACCCGGAGATCGTCGTCAAGCCCACGAAGGGGCAGATCGACGACCTCATCCACGAGATCCGCGAGCGCACCGAACGCGACGAGCGCGTCCTCGTCACCACCCTCACCAAGAAGATGGCCGAGGACCTCACCGACTACCTCCTCGAACTCGGCATCCAGGTCCGCTACCTGCACAGCGAGGTCGACACCCTGCGCCGGATCGAGCTGCTGCGAGAGCTGCGCGTCGGCGAGTTCGACGTCCTGGTCGGCATCAACCTGCTCCGCGAGGGCCTCGACCTGCCCGAGGTGTCCCTCGTCGCGATCCTGGACGCCGACAAGGAGGGCTTCCTGCGCTCCGAGACGTCGCTCATCCAGACGATCGGCCGCGCGGCCCGCAACGTCTCCGGCCAGGTCCACATGTACGCCGACACGGTCACCCCGTCGATGGAGCGCGCGATCGAGGAGACCAGCCGCCGCCGCGCCAAGCAGCAGGCGTACAACGAGGAGCACGGCATCGAGCCGCAGGCGCTACGCAAGCGCATCGCCGACATCCTCGACTCCCTCGCCCGCGAGGACGCCGACACCGAGACGCTCATCGGCGGCGCCGGCCGCCAGCAGAGCCGCGGCAAGGCGCCCGTCCCGGGGCTCGCGTCCCGCACCAAGGACGTCGGCCGGCATGCCGCCGACCTGGTCGGCGAACACCCCCGCGAGGACCTGGAGGCCCTCATCGAGCAGATGACCGCCCAGATGCACCAGGCCGCCGCCGACCTCCAGTTCGAACTCGCCGCCCGCCTCCGCGACGAGATCAAGGAACTCAAGCGCGAACTGCGCGACATGAAGGAGGCCGGCGTCCACTAGCCCACGCCCGCCGGCGATAACCGTCCCCGGAGGCCGCCGCACCTGCGGACGCGCTCAGCAAGGAGGCAGGTTCCGTTCCCGGGGTGCGCTGGATTCCGCGGGGATGCTGGATCGGCGAGGCGCTTGTCCTGGAGACTTACCTGCTGCGGACGGGCGGTCGGAGGGCGGCGCCAGGGCTGGGAATGTCAGGTGAAGGCGAGGACCATGCGGTCTTCGACCGGGCGGTAGCCGAGGCGGTGGTAGACGGCGTTGCTCGTCGGGTTGGCCAGGTCGGTGAACAGCACGACGTCCGTCGCGCCCTCCTCCATGGCGGACCGGGTGGCCTTCGTGGTGACCGCCGCTCCGTAGCCCCGGCGGCGGTGCTCGGGCGGCGTGTACACGGCCGAGACTCGGGACATCCCTGCGGCCACGGGGGACCACCAGGCCATCGCGACCGGCTGCCCGCCGGCCTCCCACAGCGCGATGCGGCCCGTCTCCAGCCTGGCGTCCATCATCGCCGTGTTCACCGGACCGTGCTCGTCGACCTCCGTCCAGAAGGCCGTGGCCCACTCCAGCATCAGCGGCCGCTCGTCCCGGTTCGCGGTGCGGGCGGTGCCCGCCGGCAGCGGATCGGGCACCTCGAGTTCGCCCAGCCGGTAGAGGCGCTGGTGCATGGTCACACGGCTCGCGGCGCCGGTCCGCCGCTTCCACTCGTCCGCGAACGCCTCGGTGGCGGCCTGGGAGCCGCTGACGCCCGGCAGCGCCGCCTCACGTTCCGCCAGGACGTCCGCGAGGTTCCGCGCCGCCCGCTCGGGCATCGCGCTGAGCAGCGGCGGATACGAAGGCGTCCACAGGAACGCGCCCTCGACGTGCTCGCCTCCCGGCCACCATCCGAACAGGACGTCCTTGCGGACCTCGGGGCCCTCGGCGCGCATGTCCCCGGTCACGGTGAGCGCCACGGTGTTCCGGGCTGGGTCGTCGTGCAGGAACCCACCCGCCGCCGCCATGAATTCGTCCAGGTCGTAGCTCAGCGTCCATTCCATGCTCGATCATGACCACGGTCGCCCCGTCCGCGCATCCGATTTATCGCGTATCCGCACCGCCGAGTCGGCGGGCATCCCGGAGACGTGCGACGGCCGTCGCCGGGTGTCGGCCGGACGCAGATGCCGGAAGGGCGGGGGCCGGCGGCGTTTTACCATTGCGGGATGGACTACGAGGTGCGGGTGGCGCGGCCGGCGGATCTGCCGGGGCTGCCGCTGATCGAGATCTCCGGCGAGCGGATGTTCGCCGAGATCGGGATCGTGTTCCCTCCCGGCCCGACCGTGGTCGAGCTCATGTCGGACGGGGACGCCGAGATCATCGTCGCCGGCGACCCGCCGGTGGGGTTCGCGGTGGTCGAGGAGGTCGACGGTGCCGCGTACCTGGCGCAGATCTCGGTGCGCGACGACCTGACGGGCAAGGGGATCGGCGCCCGGCTGCTGGACGCCGTCATGACGCGGGCCGGCGAGGCAGGGGCGCCCGGGGTCAGCCTCCTCACGTTCCGGAACGTCCCATGGAACGGGCCCTGGTACGCCGCGCACGGCTTCGAGGAGCTGCCCGAAGAACGCTGGGGTCCGGGGATCAGGTCCCACTGGGAGGCGGAGGTCAAGGCGGGGCTGCACGAGCTGGGCCCCCGGGCGGTGATGTGGGCGCCGACCGGCCGCACTTCTTGATCTACAATGTAAAGGCGGGAACCGGGAACGTCGGACGGACGTCTGCCCCATGAGCACGACACGGGAGGAGGGCGATGATCAGCCCGGCGGGGTGGCTGCGGGATCGTCTCGGTGAGCGGAGGGCGGCGGTCGTCGTCCTCGTGGCGCTGCTGGTGCTGGCCGTCGTGCCGCTGGTGGCGCTGCCGGCGGCGCGCTGCGCGGCCTTCGACATCGGGTGCCGCGAGCCCGATCCCGAGGTCCGCGCCGACCCGGTCTCCACCGCGAGGGCGCTGACGCCCGTCGAGGCCGCAACGTGGGGATCGTACGTGGCGCTGGGGGACTCGTACTCGTCGGGAGTCGGCTCGGAGGCGACGGTGTCCGACCACAACCCGCTCGACCGGTGCCACCGGACGTCCAAGGCGTACTACCACGAGGTCTCGAAGGCGTTCGACTTCGCGAAGGGCAGCGGGTTCTGGGCCTGCTCGGGTGCCACGACGTCCGACGTCCTGAAGGGGCGGGGCGGGGAACCGCCGCAGCTCGACCGCATCGGCCCCGACACCAGCCTGATCACGCTGAGCATCGGCGGCAACGACGTCGGGTTCTCCAAGGTGCTCGCCGGATGCGTGGTCAAGCTGCCGTGGAGCAAGGACTGCACCCGGCAGGGCGAGGACATCGCGGAGCGGATGGCAGAACTGCGCAGGAACCTGCCGGGCCTGCTCGACAAGATCACCGCGAAGGCGCCGCGCGCCCGAGTGATCGTGATGGGGTACCCCAGGGCGTTTTCCGAGATGAGCGGGGTCGGCGCGGACAACATCACGGTGTCCGACCAGCGCTGGCTCAACGCCCGGGCCTACGACCTGAGCCGCCTGATCGGCCAGTCCGCCGCCGAGGCCGACGCGCAGATCGCCGCCCGCGGCGGCCGCGGCAGCGTCGAGTTCGTCGACGCCTACGGCGCGTTCGCCGGGCACGAGGTGGGCAGCAAGGAGCCGTACATGAACGGCCTGACGCTGAACCTGTCGGCGCTCGAAGCCGAGCCGCGCAGCTACCACCCCACGGCCGCCGGGCAGCACGCGCTGGCCGCGCTCTTCATCCAGCAGGTCGAGAAGGGGCCCGGCCGCCCCCTCTCCTAGCGGTGCCGCCCTAGCGGGGGACGGCGCGCTCCACCGCTATCGCCACGAGCTCCTGGACGTCCTCGTCGGAGAACACCCCCGGCAGGGTGAGGTGCTCCACGATCAGCCAGTTGAGCGCCAGGTAGAGGAGGCGCACCGAAGTGGCGTCGCCCGGGAGTCCCGAGTCCAGGTGGTAGGCGATGTTGCCCTCCACGTCCTCGCGGACCCGTTCGGTCAGGACGGCTCGCAGCTCCGGGCGCCTGGTCGCCTCCAGGCGCAGCTCCAGGAGCGCCAGGTAGCCGGTGCGGAAGCTCTCGATCCGCCCGACGGTGGCGCGGAGGAGTTCGGTGACCTTGGCGAGGTCGCGCGGCCCTTCGAGCGGTCCGGTCATCGCGGCGGCCGCGTCCCGCTGCAGGCGCTCGTAGATCCGCCGGCCCGCCTGCGTGAACAGTTCGTCCCGGTTGGCGAAGTAGTTGGACGCGGTGCCGACCGGCACGCCGGCCTCGGCGTCCACCGCCCGGTAGGTGAGCCCGCGCGCGCCCTCCCTGGCCAGGACCTCGATCGCCGCGTCGACCAGCGCGGTCCTCCGCTCGACGTTCCGCCGCATGTTGACACCACTCCGCTTGTAGTACTACGTTCAGACCACTACGAACAGAGTACTACGAATGGACTCAAATATGCGAAAGCTCGTCTACTACGTGGGCGTGAGCATCGACGGTTTCATCGCCGGGCCCGGCGGCGAGTTCGACTTCTATCCGGTCGCGGACGACATGACGGCCTGGATCAAGGATCGCCTCCCGGAGACCGTGCCCACCCACATGCGCCGGGACGCCGGCGTGGAGGACGCGCCCAACAGGCGGTTCGACACGGTGGTGATGGGGTCGGCCACGTACCAGCCCGCGCTCGACATCGGTGTGACCAGCCCGTACGCCCATCTGCGGCAGTACATCGCCTCCACCACCCTGGCGGAGATCGCCGACCCCGGTGTGGAACTCGTCAGGGAGCCGCTCGATACCGTCCGCGCGCTCAAGGCGGAGGAAGGCGGTAAGGACATCTGGCTCTGCGGCGGCGGCCGGCTCGCCGCCGCCCTCCTTCCCGAGATCGACGAGCTGATCATCAAGAGCTACCCGGTGGTGGCCGGTGCGGGCATCTCCGCCTTCTCCGGCGAGTTCCATCCCACGGTGTTCACGCCGACCGACCGGCGGTCGTTCAGCAACGGCGCCCAGGTCACGTGGTTCACCCGCGCCACCTGAGCCGAACCGCCGGCGCCGTAGCCGCCACCGGCCGGCGTTCCGTGGGTAGGGGTCTCAATGTGGCACTGCCGCGGATTGGGGGACCCGATGGCCGTCACAGCGGCGCTCGCCGGGGACACGATGCTCGGGCGAGGCGTGGCGGACGAGATCGCCGCGTCCGGCACGCACGGGCTCTTCTCCCAGGGTGTGCGCGACGTCTTCGCCGAAGCCGACCTGGCCCTGGTCAACCTGGAGTGCTGTGTGTCCGCCCGTGGTCGGCGGTGGGACCCGGCCGGTAAGGCCTTCCACTTCCGTGCACCTCCGGAAGCGGCCGGGGCACTCGCCGATCTGGGCGTGGACTGCGTGACGCTCGCCAACAACCATGCGCTCGACTACGGCCCGGACGCCCTGCTGGACACCCTCCGCCACCTCACCGGGGCGGGCATCCGGGCCGTCGGCGCGGGCGCGGACCTCGGGGAGGCGCGGGAGGCGGCCGTGCTGGAGGCTCGCGGCACCCGGGTCGCGGTCGTGGGGATCACGGATCACCCGGCCGACTTCGCCGCCGCGCCCGCCCGTCCGGGCGTCGCCCACGCCCACCTGGAGAAGGGCGTCCCGCGGTGGCTGGCGGACCGCGTCCGGCGGTTGCGGGAGGGCAACGACGCGGTGGTCATCCTCCCGCACTGGGGGCCGAACATGACGCGGGAGCCTCCGTACTACGTCCGGCGGGCGGCGAAGGAGCTGGTGGACGCCGGTGCGACGCTCGTCGCCGGCAGTTCGGCCCATGTTTTCCACGGTGCGGCCCCGCCGGTGATCTTCGACATGGGCGACTTCATCGACGACTACGCCGTCAGCGCGTCGCTCCGCAACGATCTGGGGCTGCTGTTCCTGGTCACGCTGGACGACGCGGGACCGTCCCGGATCGAGGCGGTCCCGCTGCGGCTCGACCACGCCCGCACCCGCCTGGCCGGGGGAGCCGACCACACGTGGATCACCGGGCGCCTCCGCGAGGCGTGCGCCGCCTTCGGGACGAGCGTCACCCCCGAAGGCGACCGTCTGGTGATCGGGGTGCCGTCCTAGAGGGGGTCTCCGAGCGGGCCGTACTCCTCCACGAGGGCTTCGGCCCAGTGCGCGGCGAAGTCGGGTTGCGTGCCGTCGACGTCGGTGAAGCCGTACTCCTTGTACAGGCCCCACGTCGCGAGAGCCCGCCCGGTCTTGGCCATGACCTCGGGGTCCGCGGCCAGGGCGACGACGGCCCGCCCCAGGTAGGCCGGGGTCTCGGAGTGGGCGAAGTGCGGGTCCTCGGCGATGGCGTCCCGCCAGTTCGCCTCGGTGACTCCGAAGTGGTCGAGGACGGCCTCCGAGCGCAGGAAGCCCGGGGTGATGGCCACGGCCGCGATTCCGTGCGGCTTCAGTTCGGCGGCCTGGGCGACGGCCAGGCGGATCACCGAGGACTTCGCCAGGTCGTAGAAGAGCGAGCCGCGGTAGCGGGCGGTGTTGCCGTCGGTCACCTCCACCACGAGCCCGCGGCCGCGGGCGACCATCAGCGGAAGCGCGAAGCGGCTGGTGATCACGTGGGTCTCCACCGCCTGGCGCAGCAGGCGCAGCCCCTGGTCGAGGTCCTGCTCCCACAGCGGGTGCTCCCAGTCGGTCAGCGGATCGCCGCCCCAAACGGAGTTGACGAGCACGTCGAGGCGCCCGTCCTGCTCGGCCGCGATGCGCTCGGTGAGCTCGCGCACCTCGTCCGGGCGGGCGTGGTCGACGCGGACGGGGATCCCGGTCCCGCCGGCCGCGGTCACCCGCTCGGCGGTCTCCTCGATGGTCTCGGGCCGCCCGAGGCCGGAGCGCCCGGCCGAGCTGCTGCGGCCCGTGACGTACACCGTCGCCCCCGCCGCCCCGAGCTCGACGGCGACACCGCGCCCGCCCCCTCGCGTCCCGCCCGCGACGAGCGCGACCTTGCCGGCCAGCGGCCGCTTCTCCGTGGCCATGCTTACCTCCGAACGCACGGTGCCGGAACGACAAAACATAAATGAACGTGCTATTAAATCCCCCCACCCTTGCCGACGCAAGCCGCAGGACTGGCGACACCCTTTAGTTGCTGACGGTGATGAGGGGGTAGCTAAGAGGAGTGGCACATCAGGGCGAGCCCGCGCCGGGCGTCTCTTACCAGGTCACCGCGATCCTCATGGTGGCCGTCTTCTTCCTGAGCGCCGCCTTCATCGCCTCCTACGTGGGCGGCCTGCACGCGGCCCGTCCGCACCGCGTGCCGGTCGGGGTCGTCGGGCCGCCGGAGGCCACGGCGCCGGTCGGCGCGACGCTGCGCCGGCAGGGCGAGAACTTCGCGGTGCACGCCTACCCGACCGCGGACGCCGCGAGGCGCGCGATCCTCGACCGGGACGTCTACGGCGCGTACCTGCCCGAGCAGGGCAGGCTGCTGATCACCTCCGCTTTCGGGCCCACCACGAGCGGTCTGCTCCAGGACACCTTCGCCCGGACGGCCGCTGCCCAGGGAAAGACGCTGTCGGTGCAGGACGTGGTGCCCGCCGATCCCGGCGATCCGGAGGGTCTCGTCCCCTTCTACCTGGTGATCGGGTGGATCGTCAGCGCCTATCTGGTCGCCGCGATCGTGGGCCTCTACCGGGGCATGGCCGCCGTGACGTTCCGCGACGCCGTGGTGCGCCTGGCGGCGTTCGCGGTGTTCGCGGCCGTCACCGGCGCCGCGGGGACGCTGATCGTCGAGCACGGCTACGGTTACCTGTCCGGCGATCCGTGGCTGCTCACCGGGGTCGGCGCCCTGTGCGTGTTCGCGGTGGCGTCGGCGACGGCGGCGGCCGAGAGCCTGCTCGGCATCATCGGCACGGCCCTGGCGATCCTCGCCTTCGTGGTGCTCGGGAACCCCTCGGCGGGCGGCCCGTGGCCGCTGGAGTTCCTGGAGCCGTTCTGGCGGGCCGTCGGCCCCTGGCTGCCCAACTGGGCGGCTACGGAGGCCGTGCGCAACGCCGTCTACTTCGACGGCCACGACCTAAGCCGTCCCCTGGCCGTCCTGGGCTGCTACGCCGCCGCGGGCATCGCCGCCGTGCTGCTGCTCGCGGGCCGCACCAACCCGGTCATGCGATTCCCCGGCCGCTGACGCCCCGGGCGGCCGCACCCGGTGCCCGGCCGCGGCGAGGCGCCACCGCGGGAGCCGGGAGGGCGGTGGTCAGACCGGCGCGGACGGCCCGGCGGCGGGCATCCCCGGACGCAGGGGTGCCAGGACGGTCCCGATCTCGCGTTCGAGGCGCTCCGCCAGCGTGCCGCGGCGTTCGAGCGCCCAGGTTAGGCCGGCTCCGGCGATGGCCGCCTGGATCGACCTCGCCACCCCGGCGGTGTCGGTCCCGGCCGCCAGCTCGCCTGCGGAGACCGCCTCGTCGAGCAGTGCCTCGACGACCCGCCCCTGTGCCCGGTGGACGGCCAGCGCGTGCTCGTGGAACTCCGGATCGGTGAGGTCCATGCACAGGAACGCCAGGTGGTTGGCGTAGCTCTGCGGGGTGGCGGCGTCGGACATGGACTCGACGGCGAAGGCGAGCAGCGCGGCCAGCGGCGACCCGTGCCGTTCGCGCAGCCGCTCGCGCAGTTCCTCCGGGGTGCGCACGGAGCGGGCGGCCAGCGCGAGCAGCAGGCCGCGCTTGGACCCGAAGCGCTGGATGAGCGTCCCAGGCACGAGCCCCACCTCGTCCGCCACGGCGGCGAGGGTGAGCTTCGCCGGGCCCACCCGCCCGATGACCTCGGCCGCCGCCCGGAGGATCACCGCGTCGTCGACCCCGCGAGGCCGTCCCGCCATCTGTCCCCCCCCTTATAAATGAACATGCATTTATTAGAAGCATAGGCGAAGCGCCGGCTCCCCGCCCGGGCGGGGACCCATCGAGCGGCCGCAGCACTTCTCCGCACGACCGGCGGCGGTCATCATGCGGCGCACCATTTCCGCGATGTCGCAGCGATGGCCGAAAGCGGTCGGCAATTGCGCTTGATTTCCGGCGCATTTCCCACTATTTGTGGCGGACGTCGCCGGCCGTCACCGCAATGGCATTGGCCTACTATGGCATCCGTGTCATTTGCCCAGCGGTTTCGAGCGGCCCCGAGAAAATGGAGTACGCCGCGCTGGCTGTGGTCCATCATGGCCCTCGCCCTGGGCATGACGTTCCTGTTCTGGGCGGCCGCGACCGGGGTCCTGGTGGGCGGCGGGTCGGCGGTGTCGTCGGTGCGGGGCCGAGGCGTCCCCGCCTACGTCAGCGCACGTACGGCCCATGCCGCGCTGTCGGACGCCGACCGCGCGGCCTGGCAGAGTTTCCGTTCCGGGGCCGCGGAACTGATCGGGCCCGGTCAGCGGTTCCGCGACAATCTGACGACGGCGGGGGACAGCCTCGCGCATATCGCCGAACGCGACTTCGGCGGCGCGGCCGAGCGCGATCTGCTGCGCGCCGTCAATGCGCAGGTCGTGACCTATCAGGGACTGGTGGAGCAGGCCGACGCCACCTACCGGGAAGGGCTGGAGGACCTCGGTTACGCGTATCTGAGTTACGCCTCCGACCTGCTGCACGGCGACGGCGGCGTGCTCGCCCGGATCGACGAGATAGCGAAGCGCGACCTGCGGGCCATCGACGAGCGGCGGCATTCCGCGTGGGGCGGGACCGCCGCCGCGCTCGGCACGGCGGCGGCCGGGTTCGCGCTCCTCGCCGTGCTGGTGTACGCGCAGGCGGCGATGGCCCGGCGGTTCCGGCGCGTGTTCAACCTGCCGCTGCTGGCCGCGTGCCTGGTCCTGCTGGGGCTGGTCATGTGGACGGCGAACGCGTTCCTGAACCTCGACCGCTCGTTCGACCGGGCGTGGGACCGGGACCTCCCGGCGTTCGACCGGGTCGTCGAGGCGCAGATCGGCACGGCCCGCGCGGGTGCGTCCGCGCTGCGCGCGGGAGGTCCGGTGGACCAGGCCGAGGGGCTGGACGTCAAGGCGGTGGACGATGCGCGCCGTCCCGTCGACGCGCGGCTCGCGGGCGCCGCCGACACCGGGGCGCTGGCCGCCGGCGTCCCCCTGCTGAGCCTGGCCGTGGCCGGTCTGACCGGCCTGGGGTTCTGGTCCCGGCTGCGCGAGTTCAGGAGATGAGCGTGCGAATCCTGTCGGCGATCCTGCTGCTGTGCTCGCTCGGCCTCGTCGCGTGCGGCGGTTCCGGCTCGGACAGGGTGATCACCGTGCTCGGCTCCTGGACGGGGGAGGAGGGCGACGCGTTCCGGGAGATGCTGTCCGGCTTCGAGAAGGACACCGGCATCGACGTCGAGTACACCGGGACGCGGGACGCCCGCGCCGTGCTGGCAAGCGAGCTGCACGACGGCCACCCGCCCGACGCGGCGGTCCTGGCGACGCCGGGCGACCTGCGGGCGTACGCCGCCGCCGGCGAGCTGCGCCCGCTGCCGGGCGGCTCGCAGGGCATCGGCGGAGACCTCACGTCCGCCACCGGCCCGGACGGCCGGCGCCGGTCGTTCGGCATCGTCGTCAAGGCGTCGGTGAAGAGCCTGATCTGGTACAACCCGCGCAGCCTGCCGTCCGGCCTTCGCGAGCGGCTCACCGCCCCGGACCTCACGTGGGACGAGCTGTCCGAGATCGCCGGGCAGGCAGGTCCCCGCCCCTGGTGCCTGGGCCTCGCCGATACCTCCGTCTCCGGCTGGCCGGGCACCGACTGGATCGAGGACCTCCTGCTGCACGAGTCCGGCCCCGAGGTCTACGACGCCTGGGTGTCGGGCCGCCTGGCCTGGACGTCGGAGCCGGTGCGGAGCGCCTGGCGGGCGTTCGGCTCCGTCGTGGCGGCCTCCCGCGGGGACGCCCGGACCGCACTGCTCACCGGTTACGGCCAGGCGGGGGCACCGATGTTCGCCACCCCGCCGGGCTGCCGGTTCGACCACGCCGGCTCGTTCATCACCGCCTTCTACCGGCAGGCGCCGGGCCGACCCGAGGCCGGCCGGGACTACGACCACATCCCCTTCCCGGGGTCGGAGTCGGTCGTGATCGGCGGGGACGTGCTCGGCGTGTTCCGCGATACCCCGGCCACCCGCCGGCTCGTGGCCCACCTGGCGACGGCCGGCGCGCAGCGGACGTGGACCGGCCGTCCCGGCGGCGGCGCCTTCTCGCTGAACCGCGAGGTGCGGCCGGACGACTACCCCGATCCGGCGGCGCGGCGGATCGCGCGGACGCTCGCCGACGCCGGGACGGTCCGCTTCGACGGGTCCGACACGATGCCGACGGTCATGGCCGCCGCGTTCAACCACGCCGTCCTCGAGTACGTCGCCGACCCGGCGGACGGCCGCCTCGACGACATCCTCGGCTCCCTCGACCAGCTCCGCCGCACCACCCGCTTCCCGTCCTGACCGGGCGCCGGGGACGCTGCGGGTCAGTCCTCGCCGGTGATGGCGTTGAGGCGGTCGACGGCGTTGGCGAAGTCCTCGACCATGTCGTAGACGACCTGGCGGGCCGGCTTGACGGTGTTCATGAGGCCGACGCACTGGCCGACGAAGTAGTTGGCGAGCTGCCGGGCGCCGGGGTTGCCGGACTCGGCGATCTTGGTGATCTGCCGCATCGCGCCCTCGGCGACGATCATCTGGAGCGGCATGCCGAGCGCGCCGGGGCTCTCGGGGCCCTCCCACTCGTCCGTCCAGGCGGAGCGGAGCTGCCGGGCGGGCTTGCCGGTGCGGGACCGGGAGCGGATCGTGTCGCGGGACGTCGCCGCGAGCATCTTCTCCTTCACCTGGGGCGGCGTCTCCGCCTCCTCGGTGGTGAGCCAGACCGAGCCGCACCAGACGCCGGAGGCGCCGAGGGCCATCGACGCGGCCATCTGGCGTCCGGTGGCGATGCCGCCGGCGGCGAGGACCGGCACCGGCGCGACGGTGTCGACCACCTCGGGGACCAGGACCATCGTGGAGATCTCGCCGGTGTGCCCGCCGGCCTCGCCGCCCTGCGCGACGATCAGGTCGGCGCCCGCGGCGACCTGGCGGCGGGCGTGCTCGGACGTGCCGACCAGCGCGGCGACGGGGATCCCGGCGGCCTTGGCCTTCTCCACCATGAGCGGGGGAGGGGTGCCGAGCGCGCTGGCGATGAGGCCGATGGGGTGGGCGAGCGACACGTCGATCAGCTCGGTCGCGCCCTTGGCGGTGACCTGCGCGCCGCTGTGCGCGTTGGACCGCTTGGCCTTGTCGAAGTCCGGCAGCGGGACGTCGTACTTGGCGAACAGGCCGGTGAGGAAGTTCCAGTGCTCCTCGGGGATCGCGGCGAGCATCGCGCTGAGGCCGCCGCCGCCCTCCGCCGCCTTGTCGATCTTGCCGGGGACCAGGACGTCGACCCCGTAGGGGCGGCCGTTGACGTGGTCGTCGATCCAGCGCAGTTCCTCTTCGAGGCGGTCGGGGGTGTAGGCGACGGCCCCGAGCACGCCGAAGCCGCCCGCGTTGGTCACGGCGGCGACGACGTCGCGGCAATGACTGAAGGCGAACAGCGGGAACTCGATGCCGAACCGTGCGCAGACCTCGGTGTTCATGACCCTCGAACCTAACGGACCGAATGACGTTCGGTCTAGTGGCGGAAGAGGACGTAGGACTCGCCCTCGTCCGGGTGGACGAAGGCCGCCCGGAGCGGGAGCCCCTCGCGCAGCGACGCCGGGTCGACGCCGTCCAGGCGGGTGTGCAGCCACGGCCCTTCGGCCAGCTCGACCAGCGCCAGGTACGCCGGTGGTTGGTCCGCGTCCCGCGGATGGGTGACGGTCCAGGTCACCAGGGTCGCCTCGCCGCTCGCCTCGGCCCAGGCGAGGTCGTCGGCGCCGCAGCCCGGGCAGCCGGTCTCGTCCGGCGCGAACCAGCGGTCGCACGCCTCGCACCGCCGGATGACCAGCCGGTCGGCGGCGGTGCCGTCGAAGAACGGGTCGGTGCGGCCGTCCCGCCGCAGAACGCCGATGTCCATGGCTCTCAGGCCCCCTTCTCGTGCGGGCTGACGATGAGGGTCGAATGGTGGTCGAGGATGCCGCCGTTGCCGCTGACGAGGATCACGTCGTTGGCCGGGACCTGCCGCTCGCCGCCGTCCCCGCGCGCCTGGATGACGGCCTCCGACACGGGCGTCATGCCCCACATGTAGTACGCCGAGAGCTGCCCGCCGCCGGTGTTGGTCGGCAGCGACCCGCCGGGGCCGAGCGCGCCGGACGCGGCGAACGCGCCGCCCTCGCCCTTGGCGCAGAAGCCGTAGTCCTCCAGCGACACCAGGACCGTGTAGGTGTAGCAGTCGTACAGCTCGCACGCGGTGACGTCGTCGGTGGTGATCCCGGCCATCTTCATCGCCGTCGCGCCCGAGGAGGCCGCGCCGGTCGTCAGGCCGAACTCGCTGCCGCGCTCCTTGCGGTGCCCGGGGTGGCCCTGCCCCCAGCCCCACAGGTGGACGGGCGGCCGCGCGAGGTCCCGCGCCCGGTCCGCGCCCGTGACCACGACGGCGATCGCGCCGTTCGAGACGAGGCAGCAGTCCAGCAGGTGCAGCGGCTCGGACACCCAGCGGGACGCCTGGTGGTCCTCGAGGGTGATCGGGTCGCGCATCTGGGCGAGCGGGTTGCGGGCGGCCCACTCGCGGGTCGACACCGCGATCGCGCCGAGCTGCTCGCTGGTGGTGCCGTACCGGGTCATGTGCCGCTGGGCGGCGAGGGCGTAGAAGGAGTTGACGCTGCGCAGCCCGAGCGCCGCCGTCATGCCGCCGAACCCGTACCACTCGCGGGCGTCGCGGTTGTAGGCCGACCCGGCGGACTTCTTCGGCTTCAGCGGCGCGTCCGCGAACACGCAGGCGACGGTGGTCGCCGTCCCGCTCAGTACCGCCGTCGCCGCGTACGACAGCATCGCGCCCGCGGTCGCGCCGAACGCGTTGACCTGGGAGAGCAGCCGCAGGTCGCGGAGCCCGAGCGCGCCGGCCAGCTCGATGCCGGGGGAGCCGCCCATGCCGTGGCTGACGAGCAGCCCGTCCAGGTCGCCGAGCGCGAGCCCCGCGTCGGCGACGGCGAGGCGCACCGCGTCGGCGGCCAGCCGCCGCGGGCTGCGCCCGTACACCCTGCCGAGCTCGGTCATGCCGAGCCCCACGATCGATGTGCCCATCACTGTGCCCCTCCGCCACTCATGCCGCCACGGTACCGAATGACGTTCGGTGTAATCCACGGCAGGGCCGGGCCAAGATCCGGAGGGCGGCGCGCTCGCCCGGACCGCGCTCCGGCACGCCGGCGGGGACGCCGCGGTGGGCGAAACGGGCGCGCAACGTCGCGCTTCGCGGGGATGTCGAAAGAGGTCGAGTGCGGTCAAGTTCGGACTGCGCCGATAGTTGACATCGCAGGCCGCAATGCATCAAAGGTTTACCGTCGCCTCAAACCTTTTGTCGATTGCTTTGAAATGAGTACGCACTAATATGCGACGAAGCGGTCATGAAAGTCGTGGCCGAACATGTCTGGAAAGGTGCTCGATGAGAATCGTCGAAAGGGTGGCCGACAGTCTGCTGGGCATTTTCGTCCCAACGGAGACGGTGAGTGCCGACCCGTGCTACTTCAGCCACGAAACCTGCAGGATCGTGGCATTCGACCCGATGGGCAACATGCGGCTCGAGTACTGCCGGGTCTACACCGGAGGCTGCGCGAACAGCTGCTACTACGTCGTGAGCCCGAACGGTTGCTGGGCCTGATCGGCCACAGCTAGCAGTCACCGGAGCGCCAGCCGATGCTCCCGGTCGGTCGGAGGCGAGCCGCTCTTCGGATCAGGAATCGCCGAAGAGCGGCCTGCTCGTCTTCCTTACATGCCTGTACCCCCGAAGAGAGAAGTCGTCTGCTATGTCGGTACTCGTCGTTTGGACCGCTTGCATCGGAATCCTGTGCCTCCTGAATCTTCTCCTGACTTACGGCCTGATACGAAAAGTGCGAGCGATGCAGTCGCGCCACTCCGCGGAGAGACCGGAGGTCAGCTTCCCCGTCGGTGCCGAGGTGCAGGAGTTCTCTGCGGTCACGACCGCGAACGACGTGCTCGACCGGGCCTCTTTCACGTCCCCGACCCTGATCGCCTTCCTGTCTCCGGACTGCGAGCCCTGTCAGGCGATCTTGCCGGAGTTCGTCGCGCAGGCATCGACAAGAGAGCGGCCGGCGGTCGCGGTCGTGCTGGGCTCACCCGACCGGGCCGGACAATGGGCGGAATCCCTCGAAGAAGTCTGCCCGGTAGTGATCGAGACCCCGGGGGCCGCGATGAGTGCGGCGTTCGGCATCAAGGGAACGCCCGCGGTCCTGACGGTGGAGAACGGGCGGATCGTCGGCACCGGGTTGCCGGTGGATGCCCGGTCCGGCACCGGCCTCACGACTGAATGAGCGCGGTAGGAAAGCCTGGACGCACAAGCGGATACAAGAGTGTTCTCGCCATTCTTGCACTCGCCTGGCAGGTGGGTTCCTCGTGGATGGCGCTCATCACACTTCTGACACTCGCCCTTGCCGCGGTTCCCGTCGCCACCGGATGGGTCACCAGGCTAATCATAAACCAGTTGACCGAACCTGCCTCGGTTTCCTCCGCGGCGGCCCTGTCGCTTGGTGCCGTCCTTGCGGCATTGGGTCTTCTGGCGACGGCCGGCGGCGCCTTTCGCAGCTATATGACCACGGAGTTGAGCAGGAGGATCAGCCTCCGCGCCCAAGACAATCTGTTCTGCGCGGTGAATCGCTACGTCGGTCTGAAGAACTTCGAGAATCCCGGTTTCCTGGATCGGCTGCGCCTCGCCGTCAACGAAGGGCGTTCAGGGCCGAGTCAGGTGAGCGAGACGCTGCTCGGGCTCCTCGGCAGCGTCGCGACCATCGTCGGGTTCCTGGGGTCGCTGCTGATCATCAGTCCGGTGATGGCCATTCTGGTGTTCAGTGGCGCCATACCTGTCTTCATCGCGGAGCTCAAATTGTCAAGGCAGCGCGCCGCCATGATGCAGAGACTTGCCGCTGCCCAGCGCAAGGAGGTCTTCTATAGTCACCTGATGTCGAATGTCCAAGCGGCCAAAGAGATTCGGCTATTCGGCATAGGCAACTTCCTGCATGGACGGATGCTGCGCGAACTCAGCCACATGAACACCGAAAATCAGGGTATGGACCGTCGCCAGCTCCATGCGCAGATCGGTCTCAGTTCGCTCAGTGCACTGGTCTCCGGGGGAGCGCTCGTCTGGGTGGTCATCAATACGCGGCACGGAAACCTGACGGTCGGCGACCTGGCGCTCTTCGTTGCCGCTGTGGCGGGGGTCCAGAATGGTTTGACGATGACGGTCGCTCAGGTGATGTCAATCCATCAGCGCCTGCTCCTCTTCGAGAACTATATGACCATCGTGAACTCCGAACCGGACCTGCGAACCACAGAGAACCGGCCAGCGGAACCTGCGGGGACGATCGAACTGAAAGACGTGTGGTTCCGTTACGGGCCGGAGCACCCCTGGATCCTGCAAGGTGTCAACCTCACGATTCCCTACGGCACGAGTGTCGGGGTAGTGGGCACGAACGGGACCGGGAAAAGTACTCTGGTAAAACTGATATGCCGCTTCTATGACCCGGATAAGGGGGCGATTCTGTGGAACGGTGTTGACATCCGGCAGATCGACCCGGAGACGTTGCGCCATCGGATATCGGCGGTGTTCCAGGATTTCATGTGCTACGACATGACCGTTACCGAGAACATCGGCTTGGGAGATCTCGACCGGCGCGATGACACCGAGGCCATCGAGGGGGCGGCCCACCGCGGAGGGGCCCATGAGCTGGTCATGGCGCTCCCACGCGGCTTCGACACCCTGATCAGCCGCATCTTCTTCCAGGATGACGGCGACTCGCAGGGAGTGATGCTGTCCGGTGGGCAGTCCCAGCGCCTGGCGATCGCGCGGGCGATGTTTCGGGCCGACCGCGACCTGCTCATCCTCGACGAGCCCGTCTCCGCTTTGGACGCGAAGGCCGAGCACGAACTACATGAACGATTGGCTCGGTACTGGAAAGGCCGGACACGAGTTCTCACTTCGCACCGGCTGGGCGTAATGCGGCACGTGGACCTGGTGGTGGTCCTGCATCAGGGCAGCATAGTCGAGCAGGGATCGCACGATGAACTGATCAAGCGTGCCGGCAGGTACGCGGACCTTTTCGAACTCCAAAGCGCCGACTATGATCGCGAATGGAATTCCTAATGCCTGTTAAGGGGATATTGGTAGGCGTCCTGGCGATTGCTGGAAGTGCGGTGTTCGTGCGAAGTAGACTGCTCATCGCCGAGGTCTCCGGACCGAGTATGGCGCCGACGCTGGTCCCTGGTGACCGCGTACTCACGTATCGCACCGCCGGCCGCCCCGTCTTTGCTCCCGGGCAGGTCGTCGTGCTTCGCGACCCGGACCGCGCGGCGAGCCGACGTCCGGGACTATGGCTCATCAAGAGGGTCGTCGCCGTCGGCGGGCAAGCCGCGCCCGCCGGCCTGCCCGCCGACGTCGTGCCGGTGGGCCACCTGGTCGTTCTGGGAGACAACGGTCGGCTCAGCCGCGACTCCAGATGCTTCGGTTTCGTACCGATGACCGATGTGGTGGGCCGTGCCATAAGGAAGATGGGATCGTGACGGGGGTCGTATCGATCGGCTGCGGCGTCCTCTTGAGCTCCATACTCGCGGCATCGGTCCTGGGAAAGGTTCGAAACCTGCCGAGCTTAATGAACTCGCTGATCGCCCTGGGCTTCGCCAGGGGCCGCGTCAGTTCCTGTTTGGCGGGTATGGCGCTGGTCGCAGAGGCGGGCACGCTCGGCATCTTCATCGTGTCCCCGGTCGCCGGGCGAGAGGCGGCCTTTCTGGCCTTCGCGCTCTCCACGGGTTTGCTCACGGCCTTCACACTGACGATCATCATTGCGCTCAAGCGAGGGCTGATCGTCCGATGTGCATGCTTCGGCAAGGGCGGTGAAGTGTTCTCTCGCCGTCATGTAGCGCGCAATATGGCGCTGGTGCTGGCCGCGCTTGCCGGTGGCGGGGCCACCGCCTGCATGGGAGAGGTGGACTGGAGACTTGTTCCTGGACCAGTTCTGACCGGCATCGTGGGGGCGACATTCTTGATCTTTATTGACGACCTGGTCGATCTGTTCTCCTGAACAGGTCGTACTCGACGTGCGGGTCTCGTCGCGCGACTACGCGCCTCCCCCGGAGATATCTCGGCACCAGCAGGCCGGTCTCATATGCGAACACGATGGTCTGCGCCCGACTCGAGAGACTGAGTTTCGACATGAGCCGGTGCAGATGCGTCTTCACGGTTGCTTGACTCACTCCCATATGGCTGGCGATCTCCGGGTTCGAGAGTCCCTTGACGGCCATCCAGAAGATTTCTTCTTCCCGTCGGGTCAGCTTGTCGATCATCGAGTCCCGGCCCTCCGTGGGATCGCGTGTGTCCGGGCCTCCATTTTCTGACAAGCCGGATGCCAGTTGTCGTGGCAGGATCACATTACCGGCCGACACGGCGTGTACTGCGTGGATCATCTCCTCGGGAGTGGTTTCCCTGCAAAGAAGGCCGGCTATTCCCGTTCGCACTGCGTGAGCGACGTGCTCGGATTCGAGCGAATCGGTTAAAAGTATGATGCGTGGTCCGTCGTAGCCCGAGCTGGCGAGGATGCGCTCGGTCGCCGTGCTGCCCTGTGCGATCGAGGACACGTCCATGACAACGATGTCGGGGCGGGCGGCGACGGACTCGACGATGAGTTGCTCGAGGTTCTCGACATCATTGACGACACTTATGCCGTCCACGTGATTGAACAGGGAGGTCAGGCCGAACCGGGCGAGCGGATCCTCAATGCCGATAAGTGTCCTGATCACCTTATCGAAGCTCCCGTCTGCGCGTCGAGGTGGACGATGAGGCGACCTCAATGAAAGACGGGGTTGCGACAGTATGCAACCCGCACCGCTTTTCTGGGGGAGTGTAGGTGTGCGGATGAGGGCGGTAAACAGCACAGATGATCTTCACGGTGGCCGGATGTGGACACGGGGATTGGCCGGTCGCCGCCGCGGTGAAATGCCGGTGCGAGGTCGTCGCGGTGCAGCGCGGCATTCGCCTGTTCGAAGCATTGCGGAATACACGACTTAATTACGGCGACGCATGCAAAGGGGCTGCCCGGCTCTGCCGGACAGCCCCTTTCGGTAGATCCTTATTGCTGTGCCCACGGAGAAGACGATCCGCTGGACCGTCCTGGACGTGCCACGCCACCGGACCGGTACCGGATGCGTTGGTCAGGAGGCCAGGACCGCCTGCAGGAAGTCCCGGGTGCGCTGCTCGGCCGGCTCGCCGAAGATCTGGTCCGGGGGACCCTCCTCGACGATCTGGCCCTGGTCGAACATCAGGACCCGGTCCGAGATGTCCTTGGCGAAGGCCATCTCGTGGGTGACGCACAGCAGGGTGAGGTCGCTCTGCCGGGCGATGTCGCGCAGCAGGTCCTGGACGCCCACGACGAGCTCGGGGTCCAGGGCGGAGGTGACCTCGTCCAGCAGCAGCACCCTCGGCTGCATGGCGAGCGCCCGCGCGATCGCCACCCGCTGCTGCTGGCCGCCCGACAGCTGCGTCGGGTGCGCATTGATCTTGTCGGCGAGGCCGACCAGGTCCAGCAGGCTCCTGGCGCGCTCGACCGCCTCGTCCTTCGACACCCCGAGCACGCGCACCGGCCCCTCGGTGAGGTTGCGCAGCACGTTCATGTTCGGGAACAGGTTGAACTGCTGGAACACCATGCCGACCTGCTTGCGCATCTCGTGCAGGTGCCTCTGGTTGGCCGGGACGCGCTTGCCGTCCCGGTCCATGTGCCACAGCGTCTGGTCGCCGATCCAGATGACGCCCTCGTCGAGGGTCTCCAGCGTCATCAGCAACCGCAGGATGGTGGTCTTGCCCGACCCGCTCGGCCCGATGAGCGTCACCCGCTCGCCGGGCTCCACGGTGAAGTCGAGCTCGCGGAGCACGACGTTGCTGCCGAACCGCTTGACCACCTTCTCGAAGCGGATGCCGGGCGCGCCGCCCCGCGGGAGGTCCGCGGCCGGCCTGCCCCCGGCCGCGTCCTCCTTGCGCGTGGAGACGCTCTTGCCCGCCGGGTCCTTGGCGCCCTCGGGGGCGTCCTCCGGTGTCGAGCCGCGCTTGGGGTCCTGGGGCGTCGGTGCTTCTGGCGTGGTGTCAGTGGGTGGCATAGCGACTCTCCAAGCGGCGGACCAGTATCGAGGATATGACGCTGACCAAGACGAACAACAGGCCGACCATGGTGATCGGCTCCAGGAACTGCAGGGTCCGCGCCCCCACCTGGTAGGCGGAGAAGAGCAGTTCCGTGACATTGATCGCCAGCAGCATCGGCGAGTCCTTGAACATCGCGATCAGGTAGTTGCCGAGCGTCGGGATCACGCGGCGGATCGCCTGCGGCAGGATGACGTCCACCCAGACCCGCGACTTGGGCAGGTTCAGCGCGGTGCACGCCTCCCACTGCCCCTTCGGCACGTCGGCGATGCCCGCCCGGTACACCTCGGCCGTGTAGGTCGAGTAGTGGATCCCGAGCGTGATGATGCCCGCGGTGAGCGGTCCGAGCGTGATGCCCCACGCGGGCAGGACGAAGAAGACGAAGTACAGCTGCGGGATCAGCGGCGTCGACCTGATGAACTCGGTGACCCACCGGACCGTCTGGTTGACGGCCGTGTACGGCGTGCGGCGCAGCAGCGTCCACACCAGGCCGAGGATCAGGGCGATCACGTAGCCGACCAGGGTGGCGGTGATCGTGTAGCGCAGCCCGTGCAGCAGGTCCGGGATGATCTCGCCCGTGTATTGCCAGTCCCAGGTCATCAGCCCGACACCCCCGCTCCGGGAGCGCCGGCCGCGATCGTCCCGAGCGACGGCTCACTGGGGAGCCTGCGTCCCAGCATGCGGTCCACGCGGCGCTCCGCGTAGCGGACGAGCAACTGCAGCAACTGCGCGATGACGAAGTACAGGACGAGCACCACCGTGAACGCCGCGATCGTCTCGCCGGTGCTGCCCTGGATGTTCTTCGACACGCGGGTGAGGTCGACCAGGCCGACGAGGGAGACGATGGCCGTCGCCTTCATCAGCTCGATGATCAGGTTGCCGAACGGCGGCAGCATCAGCGCGACGGCCTGCGGCAGCAGGACGCGCCGCATCCGCTGGTAGGGCGTGAAATTGAGTGCCACCGTCGCCTCGAACTGCGCCCTGGGCACGGCCTTGATCGAGCCGCGGACCACCTCCGCGCCGTAGGCGCCGACGTTCATGCCGAGCGCCAGGACCGCGGCGAACATGGTGGTGAACCGCAGCCCGATCAGGGGCAGCGCGTAGAAGAACCAGTACAGCAGGACCAGCGTCGCGGTCCCGCGGAAGAACTCCACGTAGACCCGGTTGAGGACGCGTACCCACGCGTGGCGCGAGGTGCCCGCCATCCCGAAGACGAGGGCGAGCACCAGCGCCAGCACGCCGCCGTACACGGTGAGCTGGAAGGTGAGCCACGCACCTTCCAGCCACTGTTCCCAGCTGCCGAGGACATCCCCCACGGGATCAGCCCTGGCAGAACTTGGCGGCGGTGTCCTCTGGGCCGGGCATCTCGGCCTCGGTGAAGCCGAACGGCTGCAGGACCGGCAGCAGCTTGTTCTCCTGCTTCAGCTTCTCGAGCTGCTCGTTCCAGGCGTTCACCAGGTCGGTGTCGGCCTTGCGGAACGCGAACGCGCCGGCGCCGAACTGCTCCTTGCCGTCGATGACCGGGGTGAACGCCTCGGTGACCTCATAGCCCTCGCCCTCGTGCTTGGACAGCAGGTCGGCGAGGGAGATGCGGGTCAGCCAGATCGCGTCGATGCGTCCGGCCTTGAGCGCCTCGTAGGCGCTCGGCGGGTCGGCGTACGTCTTGATATTGCCCTTGGAGACGCCGGTCTTCTCGGCGTAGTCCCCCTCGACCGCGCCGGTGAGGACGCCGACCTTGGCGTCCTTCTCGGCCGGGTCCTTTGCGCCCTCCAGGCCCATCGGGTTGCCTTCCTTGACCATGAAGGCGCTCTTGGCGACGTACTCGGGGTCGGCGAACGCCGCGGACGCGCAGCGCTCGGGTGTGATGAACATGCCGGCGGCGATCGCGTCGAACCGCTTGGCGTTGAGCCCGCCGATCAGGCCGCCGAAGTCGACCTGTACGCCCTTGATCTCGTCGATGCCGAGTTCCTTGAAGATGACGCGGGCCAGCTCGGGCGCCTCGCCGGTCAGCTTGCCGGACTGGTCGGTGAAGCCGTACGGGGGCTCGTTGGCGAAGCCGACAGTGATCGTCCCGGCCTCCCTGGCCTTCTCCAGCGTCCCGCCGCCGGACCGCTCCTCTTCCGGATCCGTCGTGGAGCAGCCCGCCGCGGCCAGCGGTACCGCGGCGGACAGCAGCACGGCGGTACGGAGGAAGTCGCGTCTCGAGGAAGTCATCATCGATCTCCTGATGGGTGCGCTCCCGCGCCCGGGGGAGGCCGGCGCGGCCTCCCCCGGGCGCGGGAGCAGAGGTGGGTCGGGTTATCGAATTGTTGTATTCATTCAGTCGCCCACGGGCGTGAAGTCGCGGGCGCCGATGAACTCCGGGCGGGGTGCCGGTGCCGAGAACGGCTCGACACACGCGTTCTCGACGCTGTTGAACACGATGAACACGTTGGAGCGCGGGAACGGGG
This sequence comes from Actinomadura sp. 7K534, assembly GCF_004348575.1. Lineage (NCBI taxonomy): Bacteria > Bacillati > Actinomycetota > Actinomycetes > Streptosporangiales > Thermomonosporaceae > Actinomadura > Actinomadura sp. 7K534. The sequence goes on along the minus strand of NZ_SMKB01000043.1, from coordinate 9,111 downwards.
TGATGTTCCCGTTCGAGCCGTGCATGCAGTTGCAGTCGAACATGGTGGCAGAGCCCGCAGCCCCTGTGAACAGCTCGATCCCGTGCTTCTCGGCGAGGATCGACAGGCTGCTGGGGTCGGGCGTCCCGATCTCCTGCCCGCGCAGGGACTCCTTGTAGTGGTCGTCCGGCGTCTCCCCGACGCACGCCACGAAGGTCTTGTGGGAACCGGGCATAATCATTAGCCCGCCATTGTGCACGAAATTCTCCGTGAGCGCGATGGATATGCTCACCGCGCGCATCCGGGGCATGCCGTCCTCGGCGTGCCACGTCTCGAAGTCCGAGTGCCAGTAGAAGTCCTTGCCGTTGAAGCCCGGCTTGTAGTTGACCCGGCTCTGGTGGACGTACACGTCGGAGCCGAGCAGCTGCCGGGCCCGGCCGACGACGCGGGGGTCGCGGACGAGGCGGGCGAAGACCTCACTGATCTTGTGGATCTCGAAGATCGAGCGGACCTCGTCCGAACCGCGCTCGGTGACCGTGCGCTCGTCGGCGAGGATCTGCGGGTCCGCGGACAGCCGGCGCAGCTCGGCGCGGTAGTCCTCGACCTCCTCCGGCGAGATCAGCCGGTCGACCGTCAGGAAGCCGTCGGCCTCGTAGGAGTCGAGGGTGGAGCGGTCGATCGGGCCGTCCTCCGGCGCGCCGTAGACGACGGGGTCCTGCCGGTACAGCAGCGCCGCCTCGGCGGCCTTCCGGGTGGGGTAGGTGTCGTCGATCGTCGGATGCGACTCGATGATGCTCATGCGTCCTCCTCCGTCAGCAGCGGGTATACGCCGTTCTCGTCATGGACCTCCCGGCCGGTGACGGGCGGGTTGAACACGCAGACGGTCCGCACGTCGGTGTGCGCCCTGAGGGTGTGGTGCTCGTGCTGGTCCAGCAGGTACATCACGCCCGGCTCGATCTTGTGCTTCTCGCCGGTCTCGTCGTTGGTCAGCTCTCCCTGGCCCTCGATGCAGTAGACGGCCTCGACGTGGTTCGCATACCACATCTTCGTCTCGGTCCCCGCGTACAGGATCGTCTCGTGCATCGAGAAGCCGACGCCCTCCTTGGCGAGGACGAACCGGCGGCTGCACCACGTGGGCGCCTGCACGTCCCGCTCGGTGCCGATGATCTCGTCAAGGGAACGAACGATCATGAATCTCCTCTTTCCGGCTGTGCCCGGGGACCGGGGCCCGCGCAGGGCCCGGTGCCGCTCGGGCGGTGTTCGCTGGGGTCGTCCTCGTCGCGTTTCACTCGGGTCGCCGGACCGCGTCCGCCAGGTATGTGCCCGGTCAGGCCTTGATCGTCCCGGGGCACCCGGTCAGGCGGCCCCCGCCGTCCGGAGCCGGACGGCTCAGCAGGCCCGAGGCGACCCGGAACGACCCGGGGGTGTCCCGGCAGGTCCGGAGCGGTGCGAGCGGCTCAGCGGGCCGCTGACGGCCCGTTATGACCCAATGTGGGCGGAAATGCTCAGACGGCCACCTTCTGGCGGACGGCCTCCAGCGAGTCCGAGATGATCTCCAGCCCCTGGCCCAGCTCGGCCTCGGTCGTGGTGAGCGGCGGCAGCAGCTTGACCACCTCGCCCTCCGGACCGGAGGTCTCCATCAGCAGCCCGCGCTCGAACGCCTCGGCGCACACCTTCGGCGCCATCTCGGCGTCGTTCATCACCAGGCCCCACGCGAGGCCGCGGCCGCGGACGGAGTCGACGGCGCCGGCGTGCGTGATCGCGATCGACTCCAGGGCCGCCTGGACCTGCTGGCCCTTGGCGAGCGTCTCCTTCTCCATGTCGTCGCCGCCCCAGTAGTCCTCGAGCGCGCCGACGGCGGTGACGAACGCGGGGTTGAAGCCGCGGAAGGTGCCGTTGTGCTCTCCCGGGTCCCACACGTCCAGCTCGCGCTTCATCAGCGTGATCGCGAACGGCAGCCCGTAGCCGCTGAGCGACTTGGACAGGCAGACGATGTCCGGGGTGATCCCGGCCTCCTCGAAGCTGAAGAACGACCCGGTGCGGCCGCAGCCCATCTGCACGTCGTCGACGATGAGCAGGATCTCGTGCCGGCGGCACAGGTCCGCCAGGCCGCGCAGCCACTCCGGGGTGGCGACGTTGATGCCGCCCTCGCCCTGGACGGTCTCCACGATCACGGCGGCGGGCTTGTCCAGGCCGCTGCCGCTGTCGTCCAGCATCGTGTCGAACAGCAGGAAGTCGGGCGTCCGGCCGTCCAGGTAGTTGTCGTAGGGCATCGCGACCCCGTGGCCGAGCGGTACGCCGGCGCCGGTGCGCTTCATCGAATTGCCCGTCACGGCGAGGGCGCCGAGCGTCATGCCGTGAAAGGCGTTGGTGAAGCTGACGACCGTCTCGCGGCCGGTGTACTTGCGGGCGAGTTTCAGCGCCGCCTCGACCGAGTTGTTGCCCGCGGGCCCGGGGAACTGGACCTTGTAGTCGAGTCCCCGCGGCTGGAGCACGTACTCGTTGAACCGTTCCAGGAACTCCCGCTTGGCGGAGCTGTACATGTCGAGGCTGTGGACGATGGCGTCGCTCGCGAGGTAATCCATCAGCCGCCGTTTCAGCTGCGGGTTGTTGTGCCCGTAGTTGAGCGTTCCGGCACCGGCGAAGAAATCGAGGTAGCTTTTACCGTTCTCGTCGGTCATGTAGCTGCCCCTCGCGGTGGTGAACACCGTGGGCCAGCTGCGGCAGTAACCGCGCACTTCCGATTCCAGGCTGGCGAAAACGTCCATGTCTGCCTCCAGGCAGGTCGTCGTGGGGGAGCGGACTGGGATGTGATGGATCAGTTCGCGTCGGTGATCGGGCCGATCCGGAAGAGCACCTCGGGCTCGTGTCCCCCGTCGGGGAAGTGCTCCGTGCCGAACAGCGGACTGCGGGCGACCTCGCAGCCGCGGTCCCGGGCGAACGATTCGAACATCGCGGTGGAAGCGGTGTTGTCCGGGGTCACCGTGGCCTCCATGAACCGGTGCCCGCGCGGGGCGAGCCGGTCGGCGAGGTGGTCGAGCATGCGGCGGGCGAGGCCCTGGCCGCGATGGTCGTGGTCTACGGCGACCTGCCACACGAAGAACGTGTCGGGCCGGGACGGGCGGACGTAGCCGGTGATGAACCCACAGGGAGCGCCGGCGTCGCATGCCACCACGGAAGTGTCCGCGAAATCGCGGCACCAGAGCGTGTAGCTGTACGGCGAGTTGACGTCCAGGACTTGCGAGTCCCGGGCCATCCGCCAGAGCTCTGGGCCGTCGGAGAGGCTCGGCTCCTGGAGTTGCACGTCCGCGTTCGTCTCGTTCGGACCGGGGCGTCGGGTCGGTGATTCCAGGGGTTGCGCTGCCATGTCCAGGCAATTTAGCGAATCTCGCGCCGTGATCGCAGAGGAATGTTATCTGCGAGATGTTTAGCGGTCCGGTCCGCTGGGTAGGGTAATAGGCTTTGTCGAATTGGGTGCAATTCGCGAGGGCCCTGCGCGGGCGCTTCCGCGCATTTCTCCGTGTTACGCAGGTGTTACTGGCGAACCCGCGGCCGGACGTGCCGGGACGCTTCCTGAACGTCAGCTTAATGTTTTGTCGTGACCGCGCGAGGGGTTTTGTGTATCGGTTGTGTGAGGTAAGTCACACAAATTCACTGTGAACGTCCCGGGTGCGGCGGACGTCACGTCGCATCGCGCGAGGTCGTCCGGTCGCGGGCGTGCTGGGACGCGTGTGGAGCAAGGCGTTGGCGCGGGTTCTGGGAGTCCCCGTCCCTGCCCTTCAAGGGGCAGGTTCACTCACGAACGGGTAAGAGCGGGATGGCTGAAAGGTAAGGAATCAGGTGTTTCGGTCACGAGGAGACCGGCCGGGGCGCGGCATGGGCGCCGCGCCGGCACCGTTTACGGACATGTCACAAGTGGGTTACGTGACCCATCCGATTCTGGTCGGATTCCGCGGTCCCTGCCTATGTCGCTTCCGGACGGCCGTTTCCCGCGAAGCGGTCGGTCGCCTCGATCAGGTGATGCAGGATTCCCGGCTCGTTGAAGGCGTGCCCGGCGTCGTCGACGATGTGGAACTCCGCCTCAGGCCACGCGCGGTGGAGGTCCCAGGCGGTCGCGACCGGCGTGCACACGTCGTACCGGCCCTGGACGATGACGGCCGGGATGTCGCGGATCCTGTCAACGTCGCGGATGAGCTGCTCCTCCTCGAAGAACCCCTCGTTCATGAAGTAGTGGTTCTCGATGCGGGCGAACGCCACCGCGTAGTCCGGCTCGCCGAACGCCCCGGCCAGCTCCGGGTCGGGCCGCAGCGTGATCGTGGAGCCCTCCCACGTCGACCACGCCTTCGCCGCCGCGACGCGCACGTCCCGGTCCGGGGAGTTGAGCCGCTCGTGGAACGCCGAGATGAGGTCCTCCCGCTCGTCCTCGGGGATCGGCTCCAGGTACTTCTCCCAGAGGTCGGGGAACAGCAGCGACGCACCCTCCTGGTAGAACCAGTACAGCTCGAACGGCCGCAGCGTGAAGATGCCGCGCAGCACCAGCTCGGTCACCCGCTCCGGATGCGTCTGCGCGTACGCCAGCGACAGCGCGCTGCCCCAGCTCCCGCCGAACACCAGCCACCGCTCGATGCCCAGGTGCTCGCGGAGCCGTTCCATGTCGGCCACCAGGTTCCAGGTGGTGTTCGCCTCCAGCGACACCTCCGGGTCCTTCGCGTGCGGCAGGCTCCGGCCGCAGTTGCGCTGGTCGAACAGGACGATCCGGTACCTCTCGGGATCGAACTGCCTGCGGTGCGCCGGGCTGCACCCGGCGCCCGGCCCGCCGTGCAGCATGACCGCGGGCTTCCCCTCGGGGTTCCCGCACACCTCCCAGTAGAGTCGGTTGCCGTCGCCGACGTCGAGCAGCCCGGAGTCGTACGGCTCGATGGGCGGATACAGGGTGCGAAGCTCCATGGAGCGCGATTGTCCCACCCGTCACACCGTCCCGCGCGGTGTGACCCGCGGCACCCGCCGGGCCCGCCGCGGACGGCCCGCACTGGCCCCGAGCAGGGACGCCGTGTGCGCGGATACCCTGCGAGGATCAAGAAAGTAAACCCCAAACTGGGCAAAGGTTCCGCTGGTCGCGACTAGAGTGCCTTCAGTGAGCGAAGCGACGAGGCGCAGGGCCGGTGGCGGAGCGAACGAGATGTGCAGACCTACCCCCGCGAACGCGGCCGGACGCCGCCCGGCGAGGAGACGCGTGAGCGAGATGACGAGCCGCCGGGCGAGGATCGCCGCGAGCGGGACGAGCAGGGCCATGGCGTTCACGTGGCACCGAGCCGTGAGGCGAGGAGAGCAGTGAGTGAGCTGAACGGATCGGGCGGTTCCCGCGGAGTCCCGGACGCGGGTTCCCCCTGGAACGCGATGGGGCGCGACCCGAACCGCGCACCCGAGGCGCCGGTGCCGGCCGCCCAGCAGCCGATCCAGATGTCCAAACCCGCCCAGCAGCAGCCGCAGCAGGCCCAGCAGCCGCCCCACCAAGCACCGCAGGGGCAGCACGGCCGCCAGGGCCGTCCCGGCGAACTCGTGCGCGCCGAGCTCGTGCGCGCCGAACTCGAGAAGCCCGAGGCCCAGCCCTGGGACATGGTCGAGCGGCTCCGCCAGATGGCCGACCTCATCGGCGACGCGCTCGCCGCCGGTGAGCGCAAGGTCAGCGAGGTGCAGAGCGAGATCGCCTCGCAGGTCGCGGCCGTCGCCGCGGAGAAGGAGACGGCCCAGCGTGACGCGGCGGCCGCCTGGGGCGAGGTTCAGCGCGCCCGCGGCCAGGCCGAGCAGGCCGAGCGCCGCGCCGTGGAGGCCGAGCGCCGCCTGAACGATGCGCAGAACGAGGTCGCCTCGCAGGTCGCGGCCGTCGCCGCGGAGAAGGAGGCCGCCCAGCGTGACGCGGCGGCCGCCTGGGGCGAGGTTCAGCGCGCCCGCGGCCAGGCCGAGCAGGCCGAGCGCCGCGCCGTGGAGGCCGAGCGCCAGTTCGCCGACGCCGACCGCCGCATCGCCGAGGTCCAGAACGAGGCCGTCACGCAGATCGCCGCGCTCCAGGCCGAGAAGGAGAACGCGCAGCGGGACGCCGCCGCCGCGTGGAACCAGGCGCAGCAGGGCCGCGCCCAGGCCGACCAGGCCCGCGGCCAGGCCGAGCAGGCGCGCGTCCAGGCCGACCAGGCCCGCGCGCAGGCCGAGCAGACCCGCGCGCAGATGGAGCAGGTGCAGGGCCAGGTCGAGCAGGCCGAGCGCCGCGTCGCCGAGGCCGAGGCCACCGTCCGGCAGGCCATCCAGCAGCGCGACGCCATGAGCGAGGCCCGCGACGACGCGCTCCGCGCCGTCGAGGAGGCCGTCACCGGGCGCCGCTCCGCCGAGGCGGAACGCGACCGCGTGGCCGAGCAGGCCGGCGATCTGTCACGCAGCCTGGAGGCCGCCCACGCCGAGCTGTCGGCGCTGCGCGCCAAGGTCACCGACGCCGAGATGACCGCCCAGAACCTGCAGCACGCCGTCGTCGCGGCCGGGAAGGAGACCGACGAGTCCCGCCGCCGCGCCGAGGTCGCCGAGCACCGCGCCCAGGAGAACGAGCGCCGCGCCATCGAGGCGGAGCGCCGCGCGCAGGAGGCCGAGCGCCGCTTCCAGGAGGCCGTGGGACGGGCCGAGAACGCCGAGGCCGAGCGCCAGCAGGCCCTCGACACCGCCTCGCACTCGCTGGAGGCCGCCAAGAAGGCCGAGCGCGAGCGCGACGGCAACGCCAAGGCCAAGGAGGCCGCCGAGCGGGCCCGCGAGGCCGCCGTCCAGGCCCAGGCACGCGCCGAGTCGGAGCTGACCCTGGCCCGCGGCCGCGCCGACCAGGCCGGCCGCGAACGCGACAAGGCCGTCGCGGCCATGCGCCAGATGGCCGCCGAACGCGACGCCATCGCCGAGAAGCTGGCCGAACGCGACCAGTGGGTGGATCAGCTGGCCCAGGCCGTCACCGAGCAGCGCGCCCAGATCGCCGAACTCTCCCAGGAACGCGACGCCGCCCGCACCGCCGCCGACCAGGCCCGCTCCCTGATCGACGAACTGACCCGCCAACTCCGCACCATAATGCCCACCGCCGCCACCCCCCGCCTCTGACCACCCAGCACAGGCACAGACCAACCTGCGACAACGTCAACGCCTGCGCTCACGTTCGCAGCCGGCTTCCACACCTGCCAGAAGACCGGCCACGAAGCGAGCGGAGGGTCGCTGGCCGGGAGCAGAGGGGTCTTTGCGGACGCTGCTGCATCAGCCACCGCCGCAACCCCGCAACAACCAGAACCGTCGCGATCGCGTCCGAAGGCAGGTTTCGAGCCTGCGAGAAACCTGATCGCGCAGCGAGCCCCTGGGCGAGCCGGAGCGATGCAGCGATCGCACGCATTGCCCGCCGAAGGAGGGCCCCCAGGGCCCGACGCCAAGGGCAATGCAAACAAGCACAGCAAATGCAATAAGCTGAGAGCCCGTGGACAGTGCGTTGTCCGCCTCGCAACGACCACGGGAGCATCTTCTTTGCCTTCGGCAGCCACTGGTAGCTCGCGGCCTACCAAGCATCTCTTCGTCACGGGCGGTGTCGCCTCCAGCCTCGGCAAGGGGCTGACGGCGTCCAGCCTCGGGCGGCTTCTGGCCCTTCGCGGCCTCCGCGTCACGATGCAGAAGCTCGACCCCTACCTCAACGTCGACCCCGGCACGATGAACCCGTTCCAGCACGGTGAGGTCTTCGTCACCGACGACGGCGCGGAGACCGATCTGGACATAGGCCACTACGAGCGGTTCCTCGACACGGAGCTGCACGGGTCGGCGAACGTCACCACCGGGCAGGTCTACTCGAACGTGATCGCCAAGGAGCGGCGCGGGGAGTACCTCGGCGACACCGTGCAGGTCATTCCGCACATCACCAACGAGATCAAGGACCGGATCATCGGGATGGGCGCCGACGGCGACGTCGACATCGTCATCACCGAGGTGGGCGGGACGGTCGGCGACATCGAGTCGCTGCCGTTCCTGGAGTCGGTCCGCCAGATCCGGCACGAGATCGGCCGGGACAACTGCTTCTTCCTGCACGTGTCCCTGCTGCCCTACATCGGCCCGTCCGGGGAGCTGAAGACCAAGCCGACGCAGCACTCGGTCGCGGCGCTGCGCTCCATCGGCATCCAGCCCGACGCGATCGTGTGCCGGTCCGACCGGCCGATCACCGACGGGCTCAAGCACAAGATCAGCCTGATGTGCGACGTCGACCGGGAGGCCGTGGTGTCGGCGGTCGACGCGGCGTCGATCTACGACATCCCGAAGGTGCTGCATTCCGAGGGCCTGGACGCGTACGTGGTGCGGCGGCTGGACCTGCCGTTCCGCGACGTGGACTGGGGCGCGTGGGACGAGCTGCTGCGGCGCGTCCACAAGCCGGCCCGCGAGGTCACGATCGCGCTGGTCGGCAAGTACATCGACCTGCCCGACGCGTACCTGTCGGTGACGGAGGCGCTGCGGCACGGCGGGTTCGGCAACGACGCCAAGGTCCACATCCGGTGGGTGAAGAGCGACGACTGCGAGACCCCCGAGGGCGCCAAGCGGGAGCTGGACGGCGCCGACGGCGTGCTCATCCCCGGCGGGTTCGGGGTGCGGGGGATCGAGGGCAAGCTCGGCGCGGTGCGGCACGCGCGGGAGAACCGGGTCCCGCTCCTCGGGATCTGCCTCGGTCTGCAGTGCATGGTGATCGAGGCGGCGCGGACGCTGGCCGGGCTCACCGGCGCGGGCAGCGCCGAGTTCGACGCCGCCACCGCCCACCCGGTCGTCGCGACGATGGCCGACCAGGTGGACGTGGTCGCCGGCGAGCGGGACATGGGCGGGACGATGCGGCTCGGCCTCTACCCGGCCGACCTCGCCGAGGGGTCGATCGTCCGGGAGCTGTACGGCGAGGCGAAGGTGTCGGAGCGGCACCGGCACCGCTACGAGGTCAGCAACGCCTACCGGGACCGGCTGGCGGAGTCCGGGCTGAGGTTCTCCGGCCTGTCGCCCGACGGCCGCCTGGTCGAGTACGTCGAGCTGCCCCGCGAGCAGCACCCGTTCTTCGTCGGCACGCAGGCGCACCCGGAGTTCCGGCTGTCTCTTATA
>NZ_SMKB01000439.1:0-2219 GCF_004348575.1 Actinomadura sp. 7K534 | reverse complement strand
GGGTGAGGTGTCCCCCGTCCGGGTCCTTGCTGTCCCGCACCCCGACCCCGGCCCCCGGCGCAAGTCGCCCCAGCTCAACGCACACGTCATCGTTCGCGGAGCCACTGCACGAAACACGCGAGGCATTCTCCGGGGATGCCTTCGCACCGAGTGGCCAAACCTGACCCAAAGGTCGCGAACCCCGCCTGCTGACGAGCAAGGCGCCTGGACACAGCATGGTCGGCGTCCTCGCTTTTCCCGCCGCGGTAAGTGGGCTCGTGTACTTATCTGTCTGAAACGATCTGGGAATCGTTCTAGGTTCGAGCATCGTTGGCAGCGGCTCGTCCAAATAGCCGAAAAAAACTTGGGCTCAGGCTCCCGTTGATCTTGTTTTTTGACCTCTTACTGATGACGGACCTGCTGCGGCGGCCACCAAAGGGGGGCCGGGGAGGACCGAAGGAGGGGGACGCTCGGTGATGGATCTGGTGACGGTGCTGGAGGCATTGGCCCCGGTGGCCGCGGCTCTGATCACCTTGCTCGAAGCCCGATGGCGGGCCCGGCGCCCCGGCGATGAGTAGCGATGCTGCCCCGGGACCAGCCCCCGCCGACCTGGAGATGCGGCAGGCTTTCCTGGACTTCTACCTTGCCGAGTACAAAGAAGTCGTACGGTTCGTGATGTATTGCGGAGCAACCGTCCACGCCGCCGAGGACGCTGCCCAGCAGGCGCTCGAAATCGGCTGGCGCAAGGTCCTGCGGGGGGAGTGGAACCAAGTCGCCCGCCCCCAGGCTTGGATTCGCAGGGTCGCACGCAATTGTCACTTATCTCAGCAGCGAGGGTCGGGGGAGGTCCCCCTCGCGGCCGGTTTCGACCGTGCGGTACAGGGGCCGGGGCATGCTGAACTGGCCGACCAGGCCCGCGACCTGATCGCACTGTTGCAGTTGTTGGATGCCGAGTGCCAGATGGTCTTCGCGCTCCGATTCGACGGCGTTCCTGGTCCGGAGATCGCCGCTGAACTAGGCATCACACCGCAACGAGAACGCGACCTCTACAAGCGCGCCCGCCAGGTACTACGCAACAACTGGAAAGGGGGAAGCCAGCGTGACGACGGCAACGCCACCCCCGCCTGACGGCGACCCCGGCGACGACGCGTTCGAAGCCTTCCTGTCCACCGCCAACGATCAATTGTTGGAGTACGTGCGCTCCCACACCGACCCCACCCGTGCCCTGAGCGCACTCTTAGAGGTCGTCGACGAACCGAATTCCACCCCGGAATACCCGTATACGACCTCCCCTGGACAAGCCACTGAGAAAGCCATACAGCGCGTTGCATCCCGGTTCGCGGTACAAGATCTCATCGCAAGGCTGACTCACGCCCGCGATCTCGCCCGTCAACTGGACGACACTCTCGCGCGCACCCGCCTTGACGGCGCACTTACCAGAGAACTCGCAGATCGCCTGGTCGCCATACGTGAGCTTGTTCAGGACCTGGGTGCCGGCCTCGCCCCAGCCCCTGAAGTCGACCGGCGCCTTGACCGCCTCTTCCGTAACCTAGATCGCATCTGTGCTTCCCTCCCGCACCTGAATCTAGACTCCTCACGCCTCGACGCGCTGACCTTCCTCGGCAAACTCGATTTGGGCCGTGACCTCGACATCGCCATGGGGATCAAGGATGGATTGATGGAGTCACCAGTGGACGTCTCCGGCGTGGATCTCACACGTGCGGAAGCTGTTACGTCGGCACTGCCCGCACAAGCGATCCAGGCACTGGACGGGGTGGTGTGGGATGACTCGACCCGGTGGCCCGATGGACTGAAAACGATCATCGAGGAGCGGTCTGAGCCGATCGGGGAGGGCCGGTACCGAGTGCGAGCCGGCACCGAGCGCGACTCGTACGCTCGGTGAGCGAGCCACCGTGTGCCCGCGCGTTCGACGTCTGAGCTTGCTGGTCCGGGCCGCGTGACCGTCCCGCGTGACGCTAATGTGGTTGATGAAGTGAGCCCGCTCGGGCGGACCTCGCCGCAAGCCAGTCCCGGGCTGCGCATACGGCTGCCCGTACGCGCACCCGTGCAATACGGAGGTCTGACGGGACGGCATCAGACGAGCGTCAAGAGGACGGGACGGTCAGCGAGACTCGTGCTGCTTGATCCGGTTGACCAGCCCCGCGAACTCCTCAACGGTAAGGGTGAGGTGTCCTCCGTCCGGGTCCTTGCTGTCCCGCACCCCGACCCCGACCCCGGCC
>NZ_SMKB01000438.1:0-2226 GCF_004348575.1 Actinomadura sp. 7K534 | reverse complement strand
GATCAGGAGGGAGCGGTCCAGGCGGCCGCCCCAGCTGCCCGACAGGAGCTCGGCGCCCTTGGGGTCCAGGGCCAGGCCGCCGAGGACGGTCACGTCCGGCGGCGGAGGCCCCTGCCGGGCGTCGGCGTCCATCGGCCGGGCGCGGCCCCGCGCCACGGCGAGGATGCGGTCGAAGCGGAACGCGCGGATGCCGCGGCGCATGCGGCACCAGCCGACGAGGTACCAGTGGTCGCGGTGGACGAGGCAGGTGACGGGCTCGACCTCGCGGATCGTGACGTTGGCGCCGGCGTCGCCGTAGCAGAGCCGGACGACGCGGTGCTCGGTGATGGCCGCGGCGACCACGCGGGCGCGGTCGGAGGTGGAGGCGTCGAGCGGCGTGGTGAGGGTGGCGAGGGTGGTGGTCACCACGTCGTCGTGGGTGGTGTCGTGCGGGGCGTCGTCGTGGGGGGTGGTGTCGAGGAGGGCGTGCAGGGCGCGGCGCGCGGTCGTGGCCTGCGGGCCCGTGCCCAGGTGCGCGAGGGAGAGCGCGAGTGCGGCGATCTCCGCCGCGGTGAGCGCGGTGGATGCGGTCTGGTGGTGCGTCGCAACGTTCGCCATGGTTCGATCATACGTTCGAACACTGACATTCTGGAGGTTCCGGGCGCGGCTTCTTCGGGTCGCGTGACGCAGTACGGGCAGGCGGGGGCGGATGATCGGCCGCCCGCTTGAGAAGGCGACCTCGCATGGTGAAAACTTGAACACCGAACTGGCTGAATCTGGGGAAATCGGGGCGACCATGGGCGGACCGGTGAACCGGCGTTGAGCGACGCACGCGTGGGCCGGCCCCCGATGAGCCGGGACGAGGTGGACCGCACGCTGGCGCGGCTCCGGGACGAGAGGGACCGCATCAGCACGGCACTGCTCGAACTGGAGGCCCACCACGGCTACCAATTACTGGAAGGCGCGGCCCTCGACGGTGAGACGCGCCGCGTGCAGGCCGACGTGCGCACCGGGATGGCCTCCCTCTGGCGCCTCTTCGATCTCTACGGAAGCGTCGTAAGCGCCGCGGAGGACCTCCGCGCCCGCAACCCCAGGCCGGGCCAGGCGCAGCTCACGGAACTCACCCGGCTGCTCGCCGGCCCGTCGGTCGAACTGCCCGTCACGGAGGTGCCGCTGGGGCGGCGGACGCTGCTGTCCGTGCCGTCCGGCGAGCGGCTGACGCTGCGCGCGGCGGTCGAGCGCATGACGCCCCTCTACGAGGAGGTCGCGCAGGCGGTCGCGTCGCTGGACGCGGTCTGGTCGGCACTGCTGTCGCGGCTCGCCGAGGTCGAGGCCGAGCGGCGCGCGGCGGACGAGCTGCTCGAATCCCTCGGCGGGACGGAGCCGGAGCTCGACCGGCTCCGCGCCGACCTCGACGCCGTCGCCGCCGTCGTGCGCGCCGACCCGTTGGCGCTGGCGGCCGGCGGCGGCGCCGACACCGGGCGCCTCGACGCGATCCACGCCGGCCTCGCGGAGGTGCGGCGCGGCCTGGAGCAGGCGGAGCGGGTCCGGGACGGGTTCACCGGCCGGCTCCGCGCCATCGCCGCCGTCCTGGACCGGCTGCGCGAGGAGGAGGCGGAGGCCCGCCGCGTCCGGGACGAGGTGCTCGCCAAGATCGCCTCACCTGGGCTGCCGGACCTGCCGGGCGCGTCCGCGTCCCTCGCCGACCGCCTCGCCGCCCTCGGCCGGCCGGGGCACGGCACGGGCTGGAACGATCTCGCCGCACGGGTCGAGGAGCTGGAGCGGGCGGCGGACGACGCGCTGGCCCAGGCGCGCGAGACCGTCGGGCTCGTCCGCGGGCTGCTCGACCGGCGTGCGGAGCTGCGCGGCCGGCTGGAGGCGTACCGGGTGAAGGCGGCCAGACTGGGCCACGCCGAGGACGCAGGGCTCGCGCGGATCCACGACCGCGTCCGCGAGCTGCTGTGGACGTCGCCCTGCGACCTGCGGCGGGCGACCGTGGCGCTGTCCGAATACCAGCGGGCCGTCAACGCCCGGTCGAAGGGAGCGAAGCGATGAGCCAGTGCGCCGAACCGGGCTGCGGCGGAACCGTCGACGGCGGGTACTGCGTCCTATGCGGCGTGGCCGCCTCCTCCAGCCCCCCGCCTGCGCCGACCTCCCCGAACGCCTGCGCGCAGCCCGGCTGCACCGGCGCGGTCGTGGACGGCTACTGCGACGTCTGCGGCAGTCCCCCCGCGCCCAGCGTGCCCG
>NZ_SMKB01000437.1:0-2324 GCF_004348575.1 Actinomadura sp. 7K534 | reverse complement strand
GTATTCGGGGTGGGCATGGTCGACGTAGAGGCGCGCGCCGTTGGTGAGGATGACGTTGGCGAGGCCGAGGTCTTCGTCGGTGAGCTGGGTGGGGTCGGCGACTTCGCGGGCGAGGTCGAAGCCGCGGGCGTCGCGGAGGGGGTTCTCCTCTTCGAAGTCCCAGCGGGCTCTGCGCGCCCGTGCGGCCGATGCCGCGAGGTAGGCGTTGACGACCTGTGAGGAGGTCACCATCGCGTTGGCCCCTGGCTGCCCGGGTACGGAGATGCCGTACTCGGTCTCGATGCCCATCACCCGCCGAACACTCATATCGTCGAGCCTATCGGGGTGTGCGGGGTGGAGCCATGGGGCCGGGTGTTCGCGGGGGGTGTGGCGGGGCACGCGGACGCGGCGGCCTCCCGTTCGGGGGGCCGCCGCGCCGGTGTCACGGTGTGGGCCTCGTTACAGGTACTGGCCGGTGTTGGCGACGGTGTCGATGGATCGGCCGGCTTCGGAGCCCTTGGTTCCGGAGACGAGGGTGCGGATGTAGACGATCCGTTCGCCCTTCTTGCCGGAGATGCGGGCCCAGTCGTCGGGGTTGGTGGTGTTGGGCAGGTCTTCGTTCTCGCTGAACTCGTCGACGCAGGCGGCGAGGAGGTGGGTGACGCGCAGGCCTTTCTGGCCGGTGTCGAGGTACTGCTTGATGGCCATCTTCTTGGCGCGGTCGACGATGTTCTGGATCATTGCTCCGGAGTTGAAGTCCTTGAAGTAGAGGACTTCCTTGTCGCCGTTGGCGTAGGTGACCTCCAGGAAGCGGTTCTCCTCGCTTTCGGTGTACATCCGCTCGACCGTGGCCTGGATCATGGCTTCGACCGTGGCCTCGGCGGAGCCGCCGTGCTCCTTGACGTCGTCGGGGTGGAGCGGGAGGCCGTCGAGGATGTACTTGGAGAAGATGTCCTTGGCGGCTTCGGCGTCGGGCCGCTCGATCTTGATCTTGACGTCGAGGCGGCCGGGGCGCAGGATCGCGGGGTCGATCATGTCCTCGCGGTTGGAGGCGCCGATGACGATGACGTTCTCCAGGCCTTCGACGCCGTCGATCTCGCTGAGCAGCTGCGGGACGATGGTGTTCTCGACGTCGGAGGAGACTCCGGATCCGCGGGTGCGGAAGATGGAGTCCATCTCGTCGAAGAAGACGATGACGGGGGTTCCGGCGGACGCCTTCTCTCGGGCGCGCTGGAAGACCAGGCGGATGTGCCGTTCGGTTTCGCCGACGTACTTGTTGAGCAGTTCGGGGCCCTTGATGTTGAGGAAGAAGCTCTTGCCCTCCTGGCCGGTCTTCTCGGCGACCTGTTTGGCGAGGGAGTTGGCGACGGCCTTGGCGATGAGCGTCTTCCCGCATCCGGGGGGCCCGTAGAGCAGGACGCCCTTGGGCGGCCTGAGCTGGTGCTCGCGGAAGAGGTCGGCGTGCAGGTACGGGAGTTCCACGGCGTCGCGGATCAGTTCGATCTGGCCGCTGAGGCCACCGATCTCGTTGTAGGAGATGTCGGGGACCTCTTCGAGGACGAGTTCTTCGACCTCGGCCTTGTGGATCTTCTCGTAGGCGTATCCGGACCGCGGTTCGAGCATGAGGGAGTCGCCGGCGCGGAGGGGTACTCCGCGGAGTGGTTCGGCGAGTTTGACGACGCGTTCCTCGTCGGCGTGCGCGATGACGAGGGCGCGTTCGCCGTCGTCGAAGAGTTCCTTGAGCATGACGACTTCGCCCTGCTCTTCGAACTTGAGTGCTTCGACGATGTTGAGGGCCTCGTTGAGCATGACCTCTTGGCCGCGCTGGAGGTCGTCGATGTCGACGGCCGGGCTGACGTTGACGCGGAGTTTGCGTCCGCCGGTGAAGATGTCGACGGTTCCGTCGTCGCGGGCTTCGAGGAAGACTCCGAATCCGGATGGTGGTTGTGCGAGCCTGTCGACCTCCTCCTTGAGCGCCACGATCTGCTCGCGAGCCTCTTTGAGGGTCGCTACGAGACGCTCGTTCTGACCGGTTACGGCGGCCAGGTTGGCCTGTGCCTCATGGAGGCGTTCTTCCAGCACACGTACTTGGCGCGGGGACTCCGCGAGCTTGCGGCGCAGCACGGAGATCTCCTCCTCCAGGAAGGAGATCTGCGTTTGGAGGTCCCTGACCTCCTTTTCGTGCTGCGCCTTGCGCGCCCCAGCATCGTCACGAGCGGCCACGCCCCGTCACCTCCTCACGAAGAGAGCCGACGACCTACTGAGACCCTACCTATCTGGAGGGCTTCCGTAACCTGCCCATTCGGTGTTCGTGTCGTGCGGGGGTGTTCGGGGGGCATTGGGAG
>NZ_SMKB01000436.1:0-2374 GCF_004348575.1 Actinomadura sp. 7K534 | reverse complement strand
GGTGCGGAGGGGAAGCAGGCACAGCACAGGTGGTTTCGTTTCGGGGGCCGGGCCGTTCAGGCCACGGCCCGCACGGAGGCGGCGCGTCCGGTTCCGCGGCCGGTGGCCGGGCCGTGCGCCGGGGCGGTCATGGGCTCCGGGGCGGTGGTGGTCGCGCGTCCGGGAGCCGGAGGCAGCGCGGGCGGCGGCGCACCGACCAGGACGGCCGAACCGCAGTCGACGCACGCTCGCTCCGGGCACTCCTCGCCATGTCCGTCCGGACATGGCGGCTGCTCGAACACACGTTCATCACCGCAGGTGGAGCAGTACAAGGGGGACCTCCCTCGGCTATGACACGCATCACGTTCGCACGCGCCGGTGACAGAATGCGGGACTTCGCTCGGCGTGTCCGGAAGTTCGTCCTGCCACAGGGGTCACCCCAGTGCCCTCCGGCAGCCCTTTCATGGGACCATCACAACGTGACCGCTGACGCTGCCCGCCCCGCCGACGCCGCCGCCGCCGCCGACGCCGCCGTGCGCCCGCCCGACGACGGCGGGCTCTCCGCGAGCCCGTTCCTGCTGGCCTGCCGCAGGCGGCCGGTGCCGCACACGCCCGTGTGGTTCATGCGCCAGGCCGGACGCTCCCTCCCGGAGTACCTCCGGGTGCGCGAGGGCGTCCCGATGCTGGAGTCCTGCACCCGGCCGGAGATGGTCGTGGAGATCACCATGCAGCCGGTGCGCCGGTACGGCGTGGACGCCGCCATCTTCTTCAGCGACATCATGGTGCCGCTCAAGGCCATCGGCGTCGACCTCGACATCAAGCCGGGCGTCGGCCCGGTCATCGCCGACCCGATCCGGGACGCGGCGGGCGTCGCGGCGCTGCGCCCGCTGGTCCCCGACGACGTCCACTACGTGACCGAGGCCGTCGGCGGCCTGGCCGGGGAGCTGGGGCCGACGCCGCTGATCGGGTTCGCGGGCGGCCCGTTCACGCTGGCCTCGTACCTGATCGAGGGCGGTCCGTCCAAGAACCACGAGCGCACCAAGGCCATGATGTACGGCGAGCCCGAGCTGTGGGCGGACCTGATGGACCGCCTCGCCGACCTCACCATCGCGTTCCTGAAGGTGCAGGTCGCGGCTGGGGCGAGCGCCGTGCAGGTCTTCGACTCCTGGGTCGGCGCGGTCGCCGAGCAGGACTACCGCGCGTCGGTCCTGCCGCACGCCCGCCGCATCTTCGCCGAGGTCGAGCCGCTCGGCGTGCCGCGCATCCACTTCGGCGTCGGGACGGGCGAACTGCTCGGCCCGATGGGCGAGGCGGGCGCGGACGTCGTCGGCGTCGACTGGCGGGTGCCGCTGGACGAGGCCGTCAGCCGCGTCGAGCCCGGCAAGGCGCTGCAGGGCAACCTCGACCCGGCGATCCTGTTCGCGCCGTGGGAGACGGTGGAGCGCCGCGCCCGCGACGTGCTGGACCGGGGCCGCACGGCCGAGGGGCACATCTTCAACCTGGGGCACGGCGTCCTGCCGTCCACGGACCCGGACGTGCTGGCCCGCCTCGTGGAACTCGTCCACGAGGCGAGCGCCGAGGACGCACGCTAGCCGGGCGCCCTACTCGCCGGACGGCCCGGCGGCCTCCTGCCGCTCCGGCCGGGGGCCGGGGCCGCCCGCCGGAGGCGCGCCGGTCGAGGACCGGCCGCGCCGGCGGCGCAGGAGCGCCAGCACCGGCAGGCCCAGCACGGCCGCCGTCAGCAGGAAGGGCAGCAGCCAGCCGAACACCATGGCGACGCCTCCGACGAACGCGGTGAAGGCGTCCCAGCCGCTCTCCAGCCCGCCGAGGAACCCGCCGCGGGAGTCGTCCTCGGGCTCCTTCGGCGCGTCCTTGGACACCAGCGTCACGGTGACGGTCGCGAACTGGGTGCGGTTCTTGAGCGACTTCTCGCGCGCCTGCAGCGCCTCCAGGTCGGACTCGCGCTCGGAGATCTCGTTCTCCAGCCGGATGATCTCGTCGATGGAGTCGGCGCGCTCGTACAGCTTCCGGAAGGAGGCGAGCGACGCCTCCGCGGAGCGCACCCGGGCGGCCACGTCGGCGACCTCGCCGGTGACGTCCTCGGCCTCCTGGCTCAGCGAGAGCTTGGTGCCGAGCTCCGTGCCGAGGGTGTTCAGCAGCTCGCCGTAGCGGTCGGCGGGAATCTTCAGGGTGATCTCGGAGCGCGGCGGCTCGGTCCTGCTGGACTCCCGCTCGACGTAGCCGCCCGCGCCGGTGACCAGCTGCTTGGCCTTCGCGGCGGACGCGTTCACGTCCTCCGCCCTGACCCGCAGGGAAGCCGTGTGGACGACCTCGCGCGCCGCGGTGAGCGGGGCCCGCGGCTGCTTCGCGCCCGGCCCCGCGCCCGCCCCTCCGC
>NZ_SMKB01000435.1:0-2417 GCF_004348575.1 Actinomadura sp. 7K534 | reverse complement strand
GGATGGGCCCGTCGTGGTGGGTGGTGGTCGCCGCCTTGCCGTGGCGGGCCTGTCGCGTGTGCGGCGGGGGCCGGTGCGGGGGGAACCGGTGTGCGCAGAGACTGCCAAGTTGGGGCCGGGCCGCATAGGGTCAGGGTGTGGACAGGCGCATCTTCGGGCTTGAGAACGAGTACGGCGTCACCTGTACCTTCCGGGGTCAGCGGCGGTTGTCACCGGACGAGGTGGCGCGCTATCTGTTCCGGAGGGTGGTGTCGTGGGGTCGTAGCAGCAACGTGTTCCTGCGGAATGGGGCACGGCTCTACCTGGACGTGGGGAGTCATCCGGAGTACGCGACGCCGGAGTGTGACAGCGTCGTCGATCTGGTGACGCATGACAAGGCCGGTGAGCGGATTCTCGAGGGTCTGCTGGTCGATGCCGAGCGGCGGTTGCGCGAGGAGGGCATCGCCGGCGACATCTATCTGTTCAAGAACAACACGGATTCGGCGGGGAACTCGTACGGCTGCCATGAGAATTACCTGGTGGGCCGGCACGGGGAGTTCGGGCGGCTGGCGGATGTGCTGATTCCGTACCTGGTGACGCGGCAGATCATCAGCGGTGCGGGGAAGGTGCTGCAGACGCCGCGCGGGGCGGTGTACTGCGTGTCGCAGCGGGCGGAGCACATCTGGGAGGGTGTGTCGTCGGCGACGACGCGGTCGCGTCCGATCATCAATACGCGGGACGAGCCGCACGCGGACGCGGAGCGGTTCCGGCGGCTGCATGTGATCGTCGGTGACTCGAACATGAGTGAGACGACGATGCTGCTGAAGGTCGGTGCGACCGATCTGGTGCTGCGGATGATCGAGGCCGGCGTGGTGATGCGCGATCTGACGCTGGAGAACCCGATCCGGGCGATCCGCGAGGTCAGTCATGACATGACGGGCCGGCGGAAGGTGCGGCTGGCGAACGGCCGGGAGGCGAGTTCGCTGGAGATCCAGCAGGAGTACTTCGGGAAGGCGCGCGATTTCGTGGACGCGCGCGGCGGGGACGCGACGGCGAAGCGGGTGCTGGAGCTGTGGGAGCGGACGCTGCGGGCGGTGGAGACGGGTGATCTGGACCTGGTCGAGCGGGAGATCGACTGGGTGACGAAGTACAAGCTGATCGAGCGGTATCGGCGGAAGTACGATCTGCCGCTGTCGTCGCCGCGTGTGGCGCAGCTGGATCTGACGTATCACGATGTGCATCGTGAGCGGGGTCTGTACTACCTGCTGGAGAAGCGCGGGGCGGTGGACCGGGTCACGCGGGATCTGGACATCTTCGAGGCGAAGTCGGTGCCGCCGCAGACGACGCGGGCGCGGCTGCGGGGTGAGTTCATCCGGAAGGCGCAGGAGAAGCGGCGTGATTTCACGGTGGACTGGGTTCATCTGAAGTTGAACGATCAGGCGCAGCGGACGGTGCTGTGCAAGGATCCGTTCCGGTCGGTGGACGAGCGGGTGGACAAGCTGATCGCGGGGATGTGAGGCGGGCGGCCGGGCTGCTGCGGAGGGGCCGGTTTCGGTCCGGTGGTGTTGTGCGACCTGGCCCTACCGGCGGGTTTCTTGGGCGGTAGGGTGAGCGCGCAGTAGCGCTCACCCCCCGCGGAGGACCCCCGTATGCGTCGTGTCCGGTTGCTGCCCCTGGTCGTCGTGCTCGCCGCGCCGTTGGCCCTGTCGGGGTGCTGGGGCGGCGGCGGGCTGGACGTCACGGTGCGGGGCGATTTCGGGAAGCTGCCCGAGGTGGAGTTCCCGAAGGGCGGCCCGGGGGAGTCGCTGGCGGTGGAGACGCTGAAGGAGGGCGAGGGGTCGGCGGCCCGCAAGGGCGATCTGGTGGTGGCCGACTATGTGGGCTACCGGTGGAGTGACTCCGGGCGGAAGCTGCTGGCGAGCAGTTATTCGAAGGGGACTCCGGGGGCGTTCCCGACGGGGCAGCTGGTGCCGGGGTTGACGAAGGCGCTGGAGGGGGCGCGTCCGGGGTCGCGCGTGGTGGCGCGGATCCCGCCGAAGGAGGGCTTCGGGGAGAAGGGCGATCCGAAGCACCAGGTGGGCGGGGACGACACGCTGGTGTACGTGCTGGACGTGCGGGCGGTGTACGCGAAGGCGGCGGGGCCGCGCGGGGAGCGTGCGGCGCCGCTGGACGAGCCGGGGCTGCCGAAGGTGGCGGAGGCGGCGGCGGGGCAGGTGCCGCGGGTGACGGTGCCGCGTGCGGCGGCGCCTGGGAGGCTGCAGGTTCGGACGCTGGTGCGGGGCGGTGGCCCGGCGGTGCGGAAGGGCCAGCTGCTGGCGCTGCAGTACGCGGGGTATTTCTGGCGGGACGGGAAGGCGTTCAACTCGTCGTGGTCGGAGGGGCATCCGGCGGCGGTGGCGATCGGGACCGGTCAGGTGATGAAGGGCTGGGACCAGGGC
>NZ_SMKB01000434.1:0-2469 GCF_004348575.1 Actinomadura sp. 7K534 | reverse complement strand
AGGTGCCCTATCCGACACCCCGACGCCTTGTTCCCCGCCCAACGCCACGTCGCCACGCCACGCCACGTCGCCTCACCACTGCCACATCACCACCGTCGAGTGCCTCTACCCGCGGACGACTCCGACTCTGGCGCGCCCCCACCAATCTGGCTCCACTTCACGGTCTGGCTCGGTGACGTAGGCAGCGGCCGGCGAGGCCAAGAACACCGCCGTGCCCGCGAAGTCCCCCAGCACGCCGTTGCGGCCGGTCAGCCCGCGCCCGTGGTGTCCGAGGGGTGGGGTCAGTGGGAACGTTCATGCCTCGATCGTCGGGCACGCCGCCCATAAACGCTGGACGGACATGCCACATCAAAACGGGCTGGACGGCCTCGGCTCATGGGGAAGGCGGCCTCGATCGCGGCGAGGACGATGATGACGGCGGCCGCGGTGAGGACCGAGGGAGGTGGGCACGGCGGCGGGGTGCGCCGACGCCAGTTCTGCAACGCCACCCTCGTTTCACGGGGAACTTTCAACGAGCCGCCGTCGACGAATGCATCGGCCCGACCCACACCTCCCGCTCTTCCCCGGAAGCGCTCCCAATGCGCCAGCGACAACGCACCAAATCCGTCCGCCGCGCCCTCACACCCAGCCACGCCGCCGCCGCGGTCAAAGCGAACCCCGCACAACTCCGCCGCCCCTCCACGACAGCCCCCAGCAGACACACTCCCGCACCAAAACGCACCCGCCGTCCTCACTGCCGCGACGTGCGCCCGCGTGATTCAAAGGAGATCGTCATGTCGGGCCATGCCGCCGCGTGGGTTCGCCCGTTAGCACACAGCGCGCGGGCCGCAACCGCCGAACAGCACCGACAGCCAGACCCCTGCCCTGCGGAGTGCCGATGGAGTCCGGCCGGCGCATCGAACACGTCGCCACCAGCCCGGCGCGACGGGGCGCGCCCGCGGTCGATCTCAGGCAGCCTCGACGGCCATTCCTCCAGACGCGGTCGTGGGTTTCACGTGAAACCAGGGCGTGGCTTCTGTGCCGGGTCCGGTCCCGCGGCGGCATTAGCCTCCAGCAGGCGAGTCACCCCCTGCTTCATCGGCAACTGGTTCACCATCCGTCGGCCACACGACCGCCAAGAGGACTCCTTCCTTGGCGCTCCATCCATGCCTGCGGTCCACGATCACCGGGGAGTCAGCGCGTGTGGCCGGTTCGCTCGTTGTTTCACGTGGAACATGGTCGGGAGACTCCTGCGCAGAGGACCGATTCCGTCGCATTGGCCGACGAACGAGCCCGCTTCCCCACGCTCTCAGGGGACCCCGCGTCGGCCGGCCAAAGGCCGATGCCCCCACCCGGAGCTTCGGCAAGCGCGAAGACCAATCCGCGCGAAGATTCGTCACAGGGATGGACCCTCGCAGTCAACAGCCACCAGCCAGCAGGTGGCCTGAGCGGTAACCGACCAGAGCGGAAGCACCGTTCCAGCGACAGCCCAATAGAGGCCGGTCGGTACAGAGACGGTCGGGGCAAGAAGCCAGGACCGCGAGGCCGGCCGCGCGCAGCCGCGCCACCGTCGGGAACTTCGCTAGCGACCGTGCCGTGCCCGGTCATCGTCTCCGACAGTCCCCGATCGCCGCGTCCCGGCCGTCCCACACCGATTGAGCGGTCGAGTGGGTGCCGGGGGACGGGTCCTGCACGGGTACGTGGAGATGGTGGACTGGCACTGCCCGCCATCCTCGCCAGGCGATGAAGTTGACCGGCGAGCCGAGTCGTCCCTCCTCGGTACGCTCGGGCAATGAGCGTCTCCCTCTACTACTCCGCCACCCGGCCTACCCCACTCACGGACGGTGAGGCGGCCGCTGTCAATCGGATCGTCGCCGCGCACATGGAGTCCTTCCCGTTTGAGTACGAGGAGACTTTGTACCTGTACGAGAACGGGGCCCAGGAGCCGGACGAGATCGTGGCCGGGGCCACGAAGATGCCGACCGATTTCGACCGGGTGGTCCCGGTCCTCGATCATGTGCTGGGTTCGCTGACGGAGCTGCGCCGGTCGCTACCCGGCGCCGAGTGGCGTGTCCACATGGATGACTTCGATATTCCGTGGGACGAGAACGACGGCTACACCGTGCCCGAGTAGGCGGGGGAGACAGCCACCACCGGGAGACTCATCCCCTGGAGTTCCGGTCACGCCCTGCGACGTACCTGCCGAACTTCCTGGCTGCGGCTCTGGCCGCGTCGAAGCGGCTGCATAAGACGTCCCTGGCCGTCATGGACAGGGAGACTGTTTCACGTGAAACAAGCGCGGTCCGCCGCCAGCGGCAGTGACCATCGCAGGACGGGGATCCGAAGAAAGCGGTGGATCGGCATATTGCCCACCTGCCCCAACGACCCTGCGCCTCCAGCTACGATCACCCGCCGCTTCGCCACCCCCTCAACGGCGAAGGCCTCTGCCGCCTCCCGGACCTCGGCACCGTAATCGCCGAAGCCCTCCCT
>NZ_SMKB01000433.1:0-2507 GCF_004348575.1 Actinomadura sp. 7K534 | reverse complement strand
GTCCCTGTGGCGGGCCCGGCGGGGGACCCTGCGGCATGCCCTGCGGCGGGTAGCCCTGCCCCGGGTGGCCCGGAGAGCCCGGGGGTGGGTAGCCCGGGCCCTGCGAGCCCTGCGCCGGGGAACCCGTACCCCTGCTGTCCCGTCCCGGGGGGCGTCCCTGCTGGTCCCGCTCCGTCACCGGCTGCCTCCGCTTTCCGGCGGCGCCTTGCTCTGATGGCCCGCACTCCGACGCCCACGAAGAGTACGGCAAGTCCGCCGCCGGTGATGAGCAGTGCGATACGCCCGTATCCGGTCGTGACGACCGTGATGGTCTCGCCGCTCCCCAGCGTCCGCCCGCCGGAGTTCGGGATCGCCAGGTCGAGGCGGACCCGGAAGTTCCCGTTGCCCGCCGCCTGCGCCGGAATCCACCGCTGCGCCCGCTCCCCGGGCCGCAGCTCGATGACCGCCTCCTCCGGGTCCAGCTGCGCGAGCTGGAGCTTCGCGGTGTTCTCGGACGTCGCGACGAGCCGCACCCGCACCGACTGGTTCCGCAGCGTGTTCTCCACGAGCACCGGCAGCTTGCCGGAGCTGCCGCCCATCAGCACCCGTTTGTTCTTGGTGGTGACGATGCGGACCTGGCTCATGTCGGACTCGATGCGATGCGTGAGCGCGTTGCGGGACTGCTTCGCGCGACCCGGCATCGCCCGCCACGACACCGACGCCAGGCGCAGCAGCGCACGCTCGTAGGAGATGTTGACGTCGTTCGTCATCACCGACCGGAACGTCGCCGCGCGGCGGGCGAGCGTCCGGATCTGCGCGAGGTGCGCGTCCCCCACCTCGAACCGCTCGAAGGAGTCGGGGTAGCCGTTGAACGCCCTGGCCTGCGGGGAGGCGGACTCGATCTCGTCCAGCGGCAGGTCGCGGAGCCACGCCGCGTCGCCGGTGTACTTCAGCAGCTTCTGCGCGAGGCCCGGCGCCGGGTTCCAGTGCCGGTCGGGGGCGACGACGACGGTGCGCTGCTGGTTCGGCGCCTCCGCCGCGATCATCGCCGTCTCGGCGAGGAAGCGCTGCTCGGTCAGCAGCGCGCCGTAGGACGACTCCGACCCCTCGCTGACGATCTTGTTGAGCTTCTCGTCGAACAGCAGGGCGTTCTGCTCGCCCGCCCTCGTCGGCACCTTCGTGGTCGCGTTCGGCAGCTCCCCGGTCTGCGGGGGCTGGAACTGCGAGCTGCTCATCAGGAACGACCCGCCGTCCTTCAGCGCGTGCTCGGCGAGCTGTTCAAGCGTTCCAGGACCGGCCGCGCCGTACGCCGGCCAGGCGACGTTCGCGTTCGCCGCCCGGCCGAGGACCTGTGTCGCGACGCCGGTGTTGCGCGCGGCGAACGCGACACCGATGTCGCGGGGCATCTTGTGGCGGATCAGGGCGACGACGTCGGGGTCGCCGTACGGCAGCGTGAAGTACGGGTCGCCCTTGGACGCGTTCTTCAGCGCCGCCAGCCACGCCGCCGCGGCCGCGCTCTTCTCCTTCTTCGCCGCCTTCGCGCCGAACGGCTCCACCCGGTAGTCGCCGGACGCCATGCGCTGCGCGTCGTCCAGCAGGGCCGGGTCGATGCCCCACGTGACGGGGGTGTCCGTCGCGGCGGCCGCGTCGACGAGCGACCCGAGCCGTCCTCTGGGGGCCAGGTCCTGGGTGAGGCGGTCGTCGAAGAACGTCTGGTCGTCGGTCCGGTGCATCCGGTCGACCAGCGGCCACACCCAGCTGACCGCCACCTGCTTGAAATGCCGCTGCTTCGGCATGAACGTCAGGAACGTCGTCAGCCCGCCGACCACCTGCTGCGCCGAGTTCAGCACCTCCACGCCCACCGGGTAGACGCCCGGGGTGCCGGCCGGGGCGTTCAGCCGCAGCGCGCCGGCGGTGGTCTTGAACGTCCACTTCTGCGTCGCGCCCGGCGCGACCGCGCCGCTGAGCTGCTGCTGCGGGCCCACATTGGGCATCAGGCTCGGCTGGCCGGTCGCGAACTGGTCGAGCTGGCTCCGGCTGAGGACCGGCTGCGCGCTGTACCGCAGCCGCAGCGTGAGCCCGGCGAGCTGCTCGCCCGTACGGTTCTTCGCCAGCCCCGAGATCTCGATCTTCGAGTTGTCGCGGACCGTCTTCGGGCTCACCTTCGTCAGCCCGACCCCTACCTGGGCCCGCTTCAACGCCAGTTTCTGGGGCTGCGCCGACGCCGTGGCCGGAGGCACCAGGGCCGTCGGCGCCGCCAGCGCGAAACAGGGCAGGAGAGCGGCCAGCGCGACCGCGCGTTTGACGCGTCTCACGCCGCATCCGCCCAGGCGCCGCCGAGCGCCGGGCCGACTCCAAAAGCCGCACCGGCCACGCACCTGGCCGCCTCGGACCGGCGGGCATCCCTATCCCGCACCACGGGGGGAGTTTATTCCATCGCCCTTGGCGGTCAGGCCCTGGCGCACGTTCGGTGCTCGGCTCGGAGCCCTTCTTCGTAGGTGGTCGCGGGTGGTGGTGGGTTAGGGGAC
>NZ_SMKB01000432.1:0-2544 GCF_004348575.1 Actinomadura sp. 7K534 | reverse complement strand
GTCGTCGGCGGGGCAGCGGCCCCGCTCGACGTAGCGGCGGGCGTACTCGTCCACCAGCGGGACGAGACCGGGCGCGCCGAGCCGGGGCAGCGCGTCCAGCGCCGCGGCGAAGCAGGCCCGCGCCGCGGCGGCCAGCGGCGGGTCGGCGAGGCCGAGCCGGGCGGCCTCCGCCCACCGGTGGGCCACCGGCTCGGCGGCCTCCTCCGCGGCGCGCGCGGCCGCGGGGTCGTCCAGCAGCGCGGCCGCGACCGCGACGGGGACGGGCCAGTACGGGCCGGGCAGCGCGTCGATCATCCGCAGCTCCAGCCAGCCGCGCGGCCGGACCGGCGGGAACAGGGTGGACAGGTGGTAGGCCAGGTCGTCCGCGCAGGGCTCGCCCTTGGCCAGCCACTCCAGGAACGACATCCCGGGGTCGGAGACCCACTCGCCCTCGGCGGTGTGGACGAGCATGACCCGCGCGTCGAGCGCGTACCTCGTCCACGCCTCGGCGGGGTCGGCGTCCGCGCCGTCTCGCAGTACGGGCAGCGTGCGGCAGGGGTCGAGCTCGGTCCAGATGCCCTGCCGGGACGAGCGCATCCCGGTCCGGCGGCCGGCGCGCAGCGGCGAGTTCGCGAACGCGGCGACGAGCACCGGGCCGAGCGCGTGCACGAGCCGCCAGCGGCGGCACGCGTCGTCGGGGTCGGCGCCGATGTCCAGGTTGACCTGGACGGACGCGGTCGAGCACATCATCGCGAGTCCGGCGTCCGGGAATCCGCCCGCGCGGAAGTAGTCGCGCATGCAGTCGTAGCGGGGATGGTCGGCCTGGTAGCGGGGCCGGCGGACGGGGTCGACGCCGTGCCCGGCGAGGGCGAGGCCGTCCGGCGCGAGGGCGGCCCGCACGTGCGCGACGTCCCGGGCGAGTTCGGCGTGCAGCTCCCCGAGCCCGGGGAACGGCGCGGAGCTGAGCTCCAGCTGCCCGCCCGGCTCGTAGGAGATCCGGCTGCCGCCGGGCGGCGGGCCCGCCGCGCTGACCAGGGCGCGCACCCGGTCGCCGGGGACGTGGGCGGCCGGGTCGGCGGCGTCGACGACGAACCACTCGGTCTCTGCGCCGACCGTCCCGGGCGGGCCGGTCTTGAAGCAGACACCGCGAACGTGCTGGTAGACGTCCTCTACGGTCAACCGGGACACGGCTCACTCCTCACCTGGGTGACGGCGGAACCGAACCTTCCCACCTGAACCGGATCAGAAATCCGACTGAATTCGCGAACTTCGCTAAATCTCCATGAACATCACCGTCCGCACGCGTCTCCGTTACCTTCCGTGCTATTCGACGCCACGCCTAATCACGGACTTCTCAGGCATTGACCGGAGACGCTAGAGTCCGTCAACCAGCGGTATGCACCATTTGTGGATGCCGGGCCGACGATCGGGGAGGTCACATGCGCGGAGACATGGGTCCGCTCTACGACGCGCACGCAGACCGCCTGTACGCGTACTGCTGGTCGCTGGTCGGCGACCAGCGCGCGGCGGCGGCCGTCGGGGACGCGTTCGCCGCGGCCGTCCACCAGCCGCCGCGCGGCGACACCGTCCTGTGGCTGTACTCGCTGTCGCGGTCGGCCTGCGCCGAGCGCGGCGCGTTCGCCGGCAACCTCGACGGGCGCGGCGGGGTGCTGTTCGCCGACGCCGACCCGCTGCTGCGCGCCGCCGGGGCCCTGCGCGCCGACCACCGCGAGGTGCTGCTGCTGTGGGCGGGCGAGTGGCTCGAACCGCACGACATCGCCCGCGTCCTCGGCATCGCGCCGGACACGGTCGTCCAGCTGCTCGACGCGGCGC
This sequence comes from Actinomadura sp. 7K534, assembly GCF_004348575.1. NCBI lineage: Bacteria > Bacillati > Actinomycetota > Actinomycetes > Streptosporangiales > Thermomonosporaceae > Actinomadura > Actinomadura sp. 7K534. The sequence goes on along the minus strand of NZ_SMKB01000432.1, from coordinate 732 downwards.
GGACGCGTCTGGAGCGGTCCGTCCTCGACATCCTGATGCGCGGCACGGCCGACGCGCGGCACGACCTCATCACCGCGTTCGAGAAGAAGCGGCTGCCGCGGCTGCTCGCCCGGCGGGCCCCGTCCCGCGCGCCCGGCTGGCTGCGCGACCAGGTCCTCGCCGCCTGCGAGGACGAGGCCGTCCGGCCGCTGCCGAGCGTCGTGTCCCCGAGCCCGCTCGTGGTGATCGGCGCCGATCGGCCCCGCCGCGGCGCCGGCGACCGCGCGCGGCGCGGGCTGACGGGCGGTCTCCACCGCGGCCTCGGCGCCGCGGCCGGCGTGGCCGCCTCCGCCGCGGCCGTCATCGGCCTGCTCGCCACCTGGCCGACGCCGAAGAGCGGCGGCTCCGCCTCGATCGTCCCGACGTCGTCGAGCGGCGGGGCGAACCCCGCGTCCGCGGCGAACAGCGGCCCCCGGCACCCGGTGCCCGGCCTGTCCGGCACCGAGCGGGCGACGGGCGAGGTGCCCGGCTCCCCCGGCGCCCCGGCGGGCGGCGGCGCCGCCGGCCCGGCGCCGCAGACCGGCGGCGCGCCCGCCGGCGGCGGCGCGGACCCGGCGCCCACGGCGACCGCACCGGCCGGCACCCCCTCGAAGGAGACGGACCGGCCGGCGCCCTCGCCGTCCCGGCCGGACGCCCCGGCCACGCCCCCGCCGACCGGCGGTTCGCCGACGACGCCCCCGGACACCCCCGGCG
>NZ_SMKB01000431.1:0-2578 GCF_004348575.1 Actinomadura sp. 7K534 | reverse complement strand
CGTCTACGAGTCGTTCCACCGGCATGGGAACGGCCTCATCGAACTGCTCGACTTCGGTATCGACGTCGCCGACCCGTCGCGCGTGCAGCAGCGGCGGGGCACGCCCGGCGGCACCCTGGCCGGGACGGGCCCCCCGCCGGCCGGTCTCCCCCCGGCGGGGACCCCGATGCCGCTCTCGACGGAGGGTGTGCCGGGCGTGGACGCCGATCTCCTGGAGCCCCGGCTGGCCGAGGCCAAGGCGAACGGCGACAACTCCGCGTACTTCCGGCTGCTGGCGGACGCCGACCTGGTCCTGCCCGCGACCGCGCCCGCCGTGGAAGACCCCGACCGCGCGGAACTGCCCACCATCGTCATCGGCAGCGACACCTACGTCACGGTGTTCACCTCGCCCGGCGCCCTCGCCCGCACCGGCGACCGGCACCCGAGCCTCTACAGGCGCACATCCTTCGCACAACTGGCGTCTGCCTGGCCGGACCCTGCATGGCGCCTAGCGATCAACTGGGGCCTGCCTAGCGAAGTGCTCCTGGACTCGTCCGTCGTGGCCCGCCTGCACGAGAGCCCGGAGGGCGTGCCACCCGCCGAGCAGGGCATGCCGTCGAACCCGTACGGGACGGTCGATCCGAACGCCCTCTCTGGGCCCAACCCCGTCGCGGGTGGCTCGACACCCGGCCTCAACGGTGCGGCCCCCTCATTCGGCGAGGGTCTGCCCGACGACGTTCCCCCCGCGCCCCTCGACGACTCCCACACGGCGGTCGACCCCTTCACGGCGGCCGACCTGCAGGCGGCGCTCGACGCCGGGCCGCCCGCGCCCGGGAAGCCGCTGCCCCCGCCCGCCGACGCCCGGCCCGTCCCAGAACCGGAACCTTCCGCGCCGCAAGCTCCCGCACCGCAGATTCCCGCACCGCAGATTCCCGAGCCGCAGATTCCGGAGCCCCAGGTTCCCGAATCCCAGGCTCCCGAGCCTCACCTTCCCCAGCCTCACCTTCCGGAGCCCCAGGTTCCCGCACCGCAGGTCCCCGCGCCGCAGGCGAGCGCCGCGCCGGAGCCGCCAGAGCTACCGGAGCAGGTGGAGCGGCTGGAACCGGCGAAGCCCGAACCGGAGCCGAAGCCCGAACCGGAGCCCCTCCAGCCCGAGCGTCTTCCGCACGAGCTTGTGCAGCCCCAAGCGGAGCGCGTCCAGGGGGAGGCTGTGGCGCCCCTGGGTGCGCCTACGCGAAGGCGGTCCGTCGCCCAGCAGCAGCCCCCCGGCGTCCCGATCCGGTTGCCGCACGGCGCCCGCCTCTGGCGCTGGACCGGTGAGGGTGAAGAGACGCCCCTGGCGGTCTACGACGCCGTCGGCGGGGTCTGGACGCCGGTAAGGGCCGACGCAGTTCAGGCTCCGCGAACCGAGTGACGCGGCGTTCCGCTACCGTCGAGTACGGCCCCCGCCCACGGACGTGAGAGTGGATCCCGAGTGGACTGGAACGACTTCGCCAAACGGCTGACGCTGGAGCTCTCCCGGCTGCCGGTCACGTCGTTCCTCATCGTGCAGGGCCCCAGCGGGCTCCCCTACGCACAGGCGATGAGGGCGGAAGGCGTGCTCGACGCGGAAGCGGTCAGCAGCGCGTTCCTGCCCCGGCCGCTGGCCCCCCGGCAGGAGCGGCGGCTCAAGTCGCTCGGCTGGGAACCGCCGGACGAGGAGGAGCGCAAGAACTGGTGGCACCAGTTCACGTGGCGCGACCGCGGCGGCCGGGCCGCGGCGGAGCACCTGGAGGCGTGCGCGCTCCTCGCCGGGCTGATGGTCGGCGCGTTCCGGGACGTGTACGGCATCGAGTCGCCGCTGGAACTCGTCTACCAGGCGAGCAGGTCCGGTCCGGAGGGCGGTCCGCTGGCGCTGCCCGGCCTGGGGATCCCGCTCGCCGTCCCGGAGTCCGGGAAGCGCCAGGCGTCCGGGCGCGCCCGGCGACCGTCCGGCTCCTCGCTGGAGACCGCCCTCACGGAGGCGCGCGAGCGCGGCGACCAGCGCGGCTACCTGGAGCTCCTCGCGCGCGCGGTCCTGTACCTGCCCGCCCCCGGCGACCCCGGGGCCGCCGAGCACCAGTTCGCCACCGCGCAGTTCGGTGACGGCACGTTCGTGCTGGCGTTCACCTCGCCCGAGGCGATGGACCGGTCCCTGCAGGGCCAGGCGGTCCACCACCGGCAGGCGTCGCTGTCGGAGCTGTCCCGCCGCTGGCCGCATCCGGAGTGGCAGCTCGCGGTCAACCCCGGCCTCCCCAGCGCGTCCTACCTGGACGCCAACGCGCTGTTCGAGCCGGAGGAGCCGCGCAAGCCCGCCGCGCCGAAGCCGCCTGCGCCGACCGACGTGCACGTCGCGGGCGCGTCGACCCGCACCCGGACGCGCGGCGTCAAGCCCGCCCGCGAAGGCTCCGCCGCTCCGGCGGCGCCCAGAGCGCCGCAGAGCCCGGCGCCGCCGCGCACCGAGCCCCGGGCACCGTCCGGCGTTCCCGCGGCCGCACCGGCGCCCACACGCCCGCCGGGCGACGTCGCGGCGCCCACTCCCCCGCAGCGGCGGCCCGAGGCGCCGGCCGCCCAACAGGCC
>NZ_SMKB01000430.1:0-2568 GCF_004348575.1 Actinomadura sp. 7K534 | reverse complement strand
GGGCGCTTGGCCGGGCCACTCCGCCGGGGGCGGGTGCGCACCGGGGCCGGTTCCGGTTCCGGTTCCGGCTTGGTCTCTTCGGCGCGGATCGGCTCCGGCTCCGGCTCGGGCTCGGGGGTCGGCTCGGGCTTCGGTGTTTCGTGCCGGGCCAGCTTTTCCTCTACAGCCTTTTCGACCTCGCCCTTGCGCTTGCGGCGGCGGCCGCTCTCCTTGCCGGACGCCTTGTCCGCCTTGGGCTCGACCGGGGTCAGGTGGACGTGGATGCCGCGTCCGTTGCAGGACTCGCAGGTCTCCGAGAACGCCTCCAGGAGGCCCTGGCCGACGCGCTTGCGGGTCATCTGGACGAGGCCGAGCGAGGTGACCTCGGCCACCTGGTGCTTGGTGCGGTCCCTCGACAGGCACTCCACGAGGCGGCGCAGGACCAGGTCCCGGTTGCTCTCCAGCACCATGTCGATGAAGTCGACGACGATGATGCCGCCGATGTCGCGGAGCCGGAGCTGGCGGACGATCTCCTCGGCCGCCTCCAGGTTGTTGCGGGTGACGGTCTCCTCCAGGTTTCCGCCCTGCCCGGTGAACTTGCCGGTGTTGACGTCGATGACCGTCATGGCCTCGGTGCGGTCGATCACCAGCGAGCCGCCGGACGGCAGCCACACCTTGCGGTCCATCGCCTTGGCGATCTGCTCGTCGATGCGGAACGCGGACAGCGCGTCCTGGTCGCCGGTCCAGCGCTCGACGCGGTCGGCGAGGTGCGGCGCGACGTACTGGACGTACTCGGAGATCGTGTCCCAGGCCTCGGCACCGGACACGACGAGCTTGGAGAAGTCCTCGTTGAAGATGTCGCGGACGACCCGGATCGTCAGGTCGGGCTCGCCGTAGAGAAGGGAGGGCGCGGAAGCCGTCTTGACCTTCTTCTGGATGCTCTCCCACTGCGCGGCGAGCCGCGACACGTCGCGGGACAGCTCCTCCTCGGTGGCGCCCTCGGCCGCGGTCCGGACGATCACGCCGGCGTTCTCCGGCATGACCTTCTTCAGGATCGACTTGAGGCGGCTGCGCTCCTTGTCGGGGAGCTTGCGGCTGATGCCGGTCATCGAGCCGTCCGGCACGTAGACCAGGTAGCGGCCGGGCAGCGAGACCTGGCTGGTGAGGCGGGCGCCCTTGTGGCCGAGCGGGTCCTTGGTGACCTGGACGAGCACCGACTGGCCCGACTTCAGCGCCGACTCGATGCGGCGCGGCTGGCCCTCCAGGCCGGAGGCGTCCCAGTTGACCTCGCCCGCGTACAGGACGGCGTTGCGGCCCTTGCCGATGTCGACGAACGCCGCCTCCATCGAGGGCAGCACGTTCTGGACCTTGCCGAGGTAGACGTTGCCCACGTACGACTGGTGGGTGGCGCGGTTGACGTAGTGCTCGACGAGGACGTCGTCCTCCAGGACGGCGATCTGGGTGCGTTCGCCCTCCTGCCGCACCACCATGACCCGCTCGACGGACTCGCGGCGCGCGAGGAACTCGGCCTCGGTGATCACCGGCGGGCGGCGGCGGCCCTGCTCGCGGCCCTCCCGGCGGCGCTGCTTCTTCGCCTCCAGGCGGGTCGAGCCGCGGACGGACTGGACCTCGTCCTCGGCTGCGCTTCTCTCGGCGGCACGCGTGGCGCGGACGTGCACGACGGTGTTGGGCGGGTCGTCGGTGCCGTTCGCGCCGTCGCCGTCGGTACCGGAGCGGCGCCTGCGGCGGCGCCGGCGGCGGCTCGTCCCGGACTCGCCGTCGTCGTCGGCGGACTCCTGCTCGTCCTCTTCGGCCTTGGGCTTGGCGGCCCTGTCCTTCTTGGCCTTGGCGCCGTCGGTCTTGGCGGTGTCCTTCTTGGCGCTCTTGGCGGGCTGCTCGTCGCCGGAGTCGTCGGCCTCGGAGTCCGCGCCGTCGTGGCCGTGCTCCGTCTCGTCCTCGCCGCCTTCGCGGCCCCTGCCGCGGCCGCGGCCGCCGCGGCGGCGGCGCCGGCGGGACGGGCGGTCGTCGGAGTCGTCGTCGTCGTCGGAGGGCCGCTCCGCGGCCTCGTCGTCGCCGGTGTCGTGGTCGGCGGGTTCGGCGTCGCGCTTCGGCTCGTCCTTGGGACGGGCGGGGGGCTCGGCCTTCGGCTGCGGCGGCTGGAAGACGACCATCGGCGGCTGGAACGTCACGCCGGGGACGCCCACGCCGCTCGCGGGCTCGATGTCGGACACCTGCTCGGCGGGGGTCTCGGTCCCGGGTGAGGGGACCTCCGGCACGGCCGGGACGGCGGGCACCGTGGGCGCGTCGGGCGCGGTGGCGGCGGACGCGGAGCGGCGGCGGGTCCGGGTGCGGGGCGGCGGCGCCTCGTCCGGCTGCTCGCCGGCGTCGGCGCTCGCGGGGTCGGTCTCGGTGTCGGGGGACGTCTCGGCCCCGGTCATGGGGACGGGCTCGGACGTCTCGGCGGCCTTCCCGCTCCTGGTGCGGGTGCGCGTCCGGGTGGCGCGCTTCGGCGGCTCGGCCTCTTCGGAGGGTGCGTCCCCGGAAGGTTCGGGCTGTCTCTTATACACACCTGACGCTGCCGACGAATAG
>NZ_SMKB01000042.1:0-41366 GCF_004348575.1 Actinomadura sp. 7K534 | reverse complement strand
GATCTACACAAGGCTATTCGTCGGCAGCGTCAGATCTGTATAAGAGACGGACCTCCAGGTAGTGCGGGTTGGTCATCACGCCCAGGATGTTGCCGAACGGGTCGACGACCGACGCGGTGGCGAACCCCGTCCCCTCCCCCCGCTCGGTGATCTTCTCGTGCAGGGCGGCGCCCATCGACAGCAGCCGCTCCACCGCCGCCTCCAGGTCGTCGACGTGCCAGAACATCACCGCGCCGCCCGGCCGGGGGTCCGCGCCGCCGGGACGGAACCGGTTGTCGATCAGGCCCAGCTCGTGCCGGTAGTCCCCGACCCGGAACTCGTAGTACCCGGCGCGGCCGTCGGGCCCGGGCACGCTGAAGTACGGCTGGACGCCCAGCAGCTCGGCGTACCAGTCCTTGGCGGCCTCCAGGTCGTCGGCCCAGAAGCTGATCGTGGCGAATCCCCGCAGCATGGCGTTCCTCCGTTCACGCGGGGCCGGGAACCGGTGCCCGGCCCGTCCCTCACGACGCTAGGACCCCTATAGGACGGCCAAAGTCCTAATGGGGCGGCAGGATGGAACCCATGCGCGATCCGTCCGCCCGGCTGCTGCGGCTGCTGTCCCTGCTCCAGACGCCCCGCGAATGGCCCGGCGCCGAACTCGCCGGCCGCCTCGGCGTCACCGCCCGCACCGTCCGCCGCGACATCGACCGGCTGCGCGACCTCGGCTACCCCGTCCGCGCCACCCGCGGCAGCACCGGCGGCTACCGGCTCACCGCCGGCACCGCGATGCCGCCGCTGCTGCTCGACGACGACGAGGCCACCGCCATCGCGATCGGGCTGCGCACCGCCGCCGCCGGGGCCGTCACCGGCATCGAGGACGCCTCCCTGCGCGCCCTGGCCAAGCTGGAGCAGGTCCTGCCGCACCGGCTGCGGCACCGCGTGGCCGCGCTGAGCGAGGCGGCGGTGCCGCTGCCGCCCCAGGACGGCCCGCCCGCCGCCGACCCCGCCGTGCTGGCCCTGCTCGCCGCCGCGTGCGTCACCCGCGAGAAGGTCCGCTTCGCCTACACCGCCGCCGGCGGGCACCGGACGCGGCGGCTGGCGCAGCCGCACCGGCTGGTCACCGCCGCGCGCCGCTGGTACCTGGTCGCCTACGACGAGGACCGCGCGGACTGGCGCACTTTCCGCGCCGACCGGATCACCGAGCCGCACGCCACCGGCGTGCGCGGCCCGGAACGCCGGCTGCCCGGCGGCGCCGACGCCGCGGCCTGGGCCATGGACGCCCTCGCCGGCGGATCCGGGACGATCCGGGCGCGGCTGCTGCTGCACGTCCCCGCCGAGGAGGCCGCCGAGCACGTCACCGCCTGGCAGGGCGTCCTGGAACCGGTCGACCGGCGCACCTGCCGCCTGCACACCGCCTCGGACTCCCTGCGGTTCCTGGCCCACCGGATCACCCTGCTGCCCTTCGGCTACACCCTGCTCGACCCGCCCGAACTGGCCGGGCACCTGGCCGCCATCGCCCGCCGCGCCGCCGGCGCCGTCCGCGACTTCCCCCCTGAACCCCCGGCCCCCGAAGCTCCGGCGTCTTGAAGCCCGGTCACTTCGGGCCGGGGACCGCCGCTACCAGGGCAGCGGGCCGTCGGCGTTGAAGAACCCGCCGGTCGGCCCGTCCGCGTCCAGCGTCGCCAGCCGCACCACCACCTCCGCGCCCTGCGCCGGGGTGAGGAACCCGCCGTGGTCGTTGATCTCGGTGTCGACGTAGCCGGGATCGGCGGCGTTGACCAGCACGCCCTCCTTGCGCAGCTCGTTGGCGTACTGGACGGTCAGCGCGTTCACCGCCGTCTTGGACGGCGAGTACGCCGCCGACGCCGGCAGCTCCGCCAGCGGCCCGCCGGGCGCGGCGGTGATCGCCAGCGACGCCGCGCCGCTGCTGAGGTTGACGATCCGCGGCACCGGGGAGCGCCGCAGCAGCGGCAGTACCGCGTTCGTCACCGTGATCACCCCGAACACGTTGGTCTCGAACACCGCCCGGACCATGTCCACGTCCACGGTGCTCGGGATCTGGTCGAGGGCGTCCTGGGGCCGGACCCGTCCGGATCCGGTGATGCCGGCGTTGTTGACCAGCACGTCGAGGCGGCCGAACCGCTCCCCGATCCACGCGGCCGCCTTCCGCACGACCGCCGGATCGGTCACGTCCAGCGCGACCGCGTGCGCGTCGCCGCCCGACGCCCGCGCCGCCGAAGCGCGCACCGCCGCGGCCGCCTCCCGGCCGCGGCGCGCGTCCCTGGCGCCGACCAGCACCGTCATGCCCAGCTCGGCGAGCCGCTCGGCGGCCGCGCGGCCGATCCCCTTGTTGGCGCCGGTGACCAGCGCCACCCGGCCGGTGGTGTGCATGCTCATGACAGGACTCCTTGGAGAGAAGAAGGTGAGACGTGTTCGGGCCGCGGCGCCCGCAGGACCCGAGGTGTGTTCGGGGGCGGCCCGGGCCGGGTGTTCAGCCGGTGGCGCGGCGGGCCAGGGCCGCCTCGCGCAGCACCGCGCGGGCGTCGGCGACCGGGCCCACGTGCCCGAGCTTGTCGGGGTTGAGGACGGTGCGGATCGTCTGGATCCGCCCGTCGGCGACGTCGAGGGTCCAGGTGTTGACGACCCTGCCGTCGCGGTCGCGGAAGATCGCGCCGGGCTGGCCGTTCACCCGGTGCGCCTGCACGGTGCCGCCGATCCGCGTGAACGGCCCCACCAGCGCCGCCAGGGTCCGCGCCACGTTCCCGGCGCCGAAGACGCCCTCGCCCCAGCGCGGGGCCTTGCCGCCGCTGTCGGCGACCAGCCGCACGTCCGCGGCCAGCAGCTCCCGCAGCCCGTCCAGGTTCCCGTTGCGGAAGGCGTCCAGGAACCGCCCGGCGAGCCGCTCGCCGTCGCGGCGGTCGGCGTCGAACCGCGGCCGGCCCGCGTCCATGTGGCGGCGCGCCCGCACCGCCAGCTGCCGGCACGCCGCCTGCGACCGCCCCACGGCGGGGGCGATCTCGGCGAACCCGAACCCGAACACCTCCCGCAGCACGAACACCGCCCGCTCCAGCGGGCTGAGCCGCTCCAGCAGCAGCAGCGCCGCCATCGTTACCGAGTCGGCCAGCTCCGCCGAGCGCTCGGGGTCCTGGTAGGGGTCGGCCAGCAGCGGCTCGGGGAACCACGGCCCGGCGTACTCCTCCCGCCGGACCCGGGCCGAGCGCAGCACGTCGATGGAGATCCGGGTCACCACCGCCGACAGGTACGACTTGGCCGATACCGGAGCCGTGGGGGACGCCGCGTACCGCAGCCAGCTCTCCTGGACCGCGTCCTCGGCCTCCCCCACGCTGCCGAGGATGCGGTAGGCGATGGAGAACAGCAGCGGCCGCAGCTCCTGGAACTTCTCGGCGCGGGTCACGCCAGCTCCTCCTTGAACCCCTCTCGCCACGACGGGTACCGCGGCAGCCAGCCGAGCTCCCGCTTGGCCTTGGCGTTGGAGAACCCGCGGCCCTGCGTCATCATCGCCACCGCGACCTCCCCCGCCAGCGGCCGCGCCAGCCACGCCGGAACCCGCATCGGCCGCCTGGCGCCCGCGCACTCCGCCAGGTAGGGCAGCCACTGCGCGGCCGGGGCCGGCTCGTCGTCGACGATGTTGAACACCCCGGAGGCCCGCTGCTCCACCGCCAGCACGGTCGCGCTCGCCGCGTCGTCCAGGTGCACCCACGAGCAGTGACCCGCGCCGCCGCCCACGACCGGGAACTGCCGCTTGCGCACCGGCTCGGCCAGGTCGTCGGTGGCGCCGGGCCCGTAGAACCAGCCGTAGCGCAGGACCGCGCCGCCGGCCCTGCCGACCGCGTCCTCCACGTGGGCGAGCGCCGCCATCCCCGGCTCGGCCGGGGTCCCCGTCATGGGGTCCACCCCGTCCTGCTCGGTCTTCACCCAGCCGCCCGAGCGGATCCCGTTCCAGGCGCCGTAGCTCTGCGCGACGAAGCCGTCCACACCGGTCGCCTCTGCCGCGGCCAGCAGGTGGTCGGTGCCCTCGGTGCGCAGCCGGTTGGTCCCGGCGAACCACCGGTCCATGTGCTTCATGTCGGGCTTGCCGGCGTGCCCGACCGAGATCGCGGTCATCTGGTGCACGATCACGTCCGGCCGCGCCATGGCCACCGCCTCGCCGACCGACTGCGCGTCCAGCCCGTCCATCACGACGCCCTCGGCGCCCAGCCGGCCCAGCGCCTCCAGCTTCGCCGCGCTCGTCGTCGTCGCCGTCACCTCGTGCCCCCGCGCCACCAGCTGCGGCACCAGCCGCCGCCCGAGGACGCCGCTGCCGCCCGCAACGAACACCCGCATGACGTCACCTCCCGTCCGGAAACCTTCCCTTCACCACCCGAGACGAGACGGCGGACCCGCCTGTGACATGAGCGCGCAAAGATCGGGAGAACGACGGGCCCGCAGGGGGGCGGTCACTCCAGGGACGTGTCGCCCAGGGACTCCAGCAGGGTGCGCAGGGCGCCGGCGAGGCGCTCGCGGGCGGCCGGGTCCAGCGCGGCCAGCAGCCGGTCCTCGTTGGCGGAGTGCTCGCCGACCAGCTCGTCCACCAGGGCGAGCCCCCGGCCGGTCAGCCGGATCCGGACCGACCGCCGGTCCCCGGTGTCGCGGACCCGCTCCACCAGCCCCTTGGCCTCCAGCCGGTCGATCCGGTTGGTGATCGCCCCCGAGGTGACCATCGACGCCTTCAGCAGCGCCCCCGCCGTCAGCTCGTAGGGGGCGCCGTGCCGCCGCAGCGTCGCCAGGACGTCGAACTCCCACGTCTCCAGGCCCCGCTCGGCGAAGAACGACTTCAGTTCCCGGCCCAGGAGCTGCTGCGCCCGGGAGATCCGCCCGACGACGCCCATCGGGGAGGCGTCCATGTCGGGACGCTCGCGCGCCCACTGCGCCAGGATCGCGTCCACCGCGTCGGCCATCGCCCGCCCCTCCCGGATAATCTCAACGTTGAGATTATCAATCGGCGAACGGTCGCGGCGCGAAACGCTCCCAACGGGCGGCGCGACGAGCCGAGGGCGCACCGGACAGCGGTCAGCGCGTCACGGTGTCCAGGAACGCGTCCAGGTTGACCCGGATGCGGGCGACCTTGTCCTCCACCGAGAGGGTCTCCTCCAGTTCCCCGCTCGCGACCGACTGCTTCCTTCCCCGCACGTACAGCGAGCAGTCCAGGTCGCCGCAGAGGTACCGGCCGACCGAGTCGCCCTGGCGGCCGGCCCCACCCGTCCGGCGGGCCGTCATCAGCGACACCGCGCCGCCGGTGCGGGTGGTCAGGCACAGCGAGCACATGCTGCGCGCGGTGAAGCCGCGGGACGCGCCCGAGGCCGCCCGCAGCGCGATCCCGGTGGGATGCCCGCCGCGGTCGGCGACCAGGTAGGCGCGTTCGGGCGCGCGGGGGTCCCGCCAGCCCAGGAAGTCCAGGTCGTCCCAGGGCAGGTCGGCGAAGTCCCTGGGCAGGGCGAGCCGCCGCGCCTCACCCCGGGAGCAGTTGACGAAGGACGCGCGCAGGTCACGTTCGGTGACGGGTTCCATGTGCGGCGAGGCTAGCTTTCCTAATATGATTAGGCAAATACATAATCTTTCTAGGTGGATCCGGAGAGACCCATGGCACGTGCGGGCGTGACCGCCGAACGCCTCACCCTGGCGGCGGCGGAACTGGCCGACGAGGTCGGCTTCGGCGAGGTGACCGTCGCGGCGCTGGCGCGGCGCTTCGGCGTCCGGGAGGCCAGCCTGTACTCCCACATCAGGAGCGCCCGCGACCTGCGGACGCGGGTCGCGCTGCTGGCCCTGGCCGAACTCGCCGACACCGTCGCCGACGCGATCGCCGGCCGCGCCGGCAAGGACGCGCTGGTCGCCTTCGCCGGCGCCTACCGCGACTACGCCAAGCACCACCCCGGCCGGTACACCGCCGCGCGGCTGGAACTCGACCCCGAGACCGCCGCCCGAAGCGCGGGCAGGCGGCACTCCGACATGACCCGGGCGATCCTGCGCGGCTACGCGCTGGAGGAGCCCGACCAGACCGACGCGGTGCGGATGCTCGGCAGCGTGTTCCACGGCTTCGTGAGCCTGGAGACCTCCGGGGCGTTCGCCCACCACCCCAGAGAGGCCGACGCCTCCTGGTCAAGGACCCTGGACGCCCTCGACAGCGCCCTGCGGAACTGGCCGGCGCCCTGACGCCCGGACGCCCGCTCCCCCGGCCCCCGGGCCCGGCGCCCTTACGGACCGATCAGAATCCGAGAAGCGGCGGCCCGGGCGGCGCCGATAACGTGATCATCATGTACCGCACCTTCCCGCCGGGCCGCCGTCCCGGTCCCGTCCCCGCGCCCCGCCGCGGCGCGCCGGTCCGGGCCCGGTGAGCGCCGGACCGCGCTCCCGCGCCCGGCGCCGCCGCGACACCGAGCACCGCCTCGCCCACGACGTCGACCTCTGGGCGGCCACCGCCTCGCCGGACGGGACGCCGCACCTGGTGCCGCTGTCGTTCGACTGGGACGGCGAGGCGCTGCTGCTGGCCACCCTCGCGGCGAGCCCCACCGGCCGGAACCTGGCCGCCGCCCGCACCGCCCGCCTCGGCCTGGGCCCCACCCGCGACGTCACCATCATCGACGGCGCGGTCGAGGTCCTGGAGATCGGCGACCTGCCGCGGCCCGCCGCCGACCGGTTCGCCGCCCGCACCGGCTTCGACCCCCGCGCCGAGGACGCCCCGTACCTGTGGTTCCGCGTCCGCCCGCGCCGCGTCCAGGCCTGGCGCGAGGCCGACGAACTGCCCGGCCGCGACCTCATGCGCGACGGCCGCTGGCTGCCCTGACACCCGGCCCGCGGGCCGCGGCGAGCGCGGCGGACGCACCCGCCGGAACTGGTTGAATCGAACCCGGCGACGCCGACGAGACGGGGAGGCGGCGCCGCGACAGATGGAGACGAATGAGCATGGCCCTTACGACCGACGACACACCCCCGGCCGCGGCGCACGCCGCCGACAGCCATGACCTGATCCGCGTCCACGGGGCACGGGAGAACAACCTCAAGGACGTCAGCATCGCGATCCCCAAGCGGCGGCTGACGGTGTTCACCGGCGTGTCCGGCTCGGGCAAGAGCTCACTGGTGTTCAACACGATCGCCGCCGAGTCGCAGCGGCTGATCAACGAGACCTACAGCACCTTCGTCCAGGGGTTCATGCCGACGCTGGCGCGGCCCGACGTCGACGTCCTCGACGGCCTCACCACCGCGATCATCGTCGACCAGCAGCGGATGGGCAGCGACCCCCGCTCCACGGTCGGCACCGCCACCGACGCCAACGCCATGCTGCGCATCCTGTTCAGCCGGCTCGGGCGGCCGCACATCGGCACCGCCAAGGCGTTCTCCTTCAACGTCGCCTCGATCAGCGGCGCCGGCGCCGTCACCTACGAGCGCGGCGGCAAGACCGTCAAGGAGCGGCGCGACTTCAACGTCACCGGCGGCATGTGCCCCCGCTGCGAGGGCCGCGGCTCGGTCACCGACTTCGACCTGACCGCCCTGTACGACGACTCCAAGTCGCTGCGCGAGGGCGCCCTCACCATCCCCGGCTACACCATGGACGGCTGGTACGGCCGCATCTTCATGGGCTCGGGCTTCTTCGACCCCGACAAGCCGATCCGCGACTACACCGGCACCGAGCTGCACGACCTCCTCCACAAGGAGGTCACCAAGATCAAGGTCGACGGCATCAACGTCACCTACGAGGGCCTGATCCCCCGGATCCAGAAGTCGTTCCTGTCCAAGGACCGCGAGGCGATGCAGCCGCACATCCGCGCGTTCGTGGACCGGGCGATCACCTTCACCGCCTGCCCCGAATGCGACGGCACCCGCCTCAACGAGGCCGCCCGCTCCTCCAAGATCAAGGGCATCAGCATCGCCGACGCCTGCGCGATGCAGATCAACGACCTCGCCGAATGGGTCCGCGGCCTCGACGAGCCGTCGGTCGCGCCGCTGCTGGAGTCCCTGCGGCAGACCCTGGACTCCTTCGTGGAGATCGGCCTGGGCTACCTGTCCCTGGACCGCTCGTCCGGCTCCCTGTCGGGCGGCGAGGCCCAGCGGACCAAGATGATCCGCCACCTGGGGTCCTCCCTCACCGACGTCACCTACGTCTTCGACGAACCCACCATCGGGCTGCACCCCCACGACATCCAGCGGATGAACAACCTGCTGCTGCGGCTGCGCGACAAGGGCAACACCGTCCTGGTCGTGGAGCACAAGCCCGAGGCCATCGCCGTCGCCGACCACGTCGTGGACCTCGGCCCCGGCGCCGGCACCGCGGGCGGCACCGTCTGCTTCGAGGGCACCGTCGAGGGCCTGCGGACCAGCGGCACCGTCACCGGCCGCCACCTCGACGACCGCGCCGCCGTCAAGAAGACGGTCCGCGAACCCACCGGCGCCCTGGAGATCCGCGGCGCGGACAAGCACAACCTGCGCGACGTCGACGTCGACATCCCCCTCGGCGTCCTCACCGTCGTCACCGGCGTCGCCGGCTCCGGCAAGAGCTCCCTCATCCACGGCTCGATCCCCGCCGGCGCCGGCGCCGGCGTCGTGTCGGTCGACCAGGGCGCCATCCGCGGCTCGCGGCGCAGCAACCCCGCCACCTACACCGGCCTGCTGGACCCCATCCGCAAGGCGTTCGCCAAGGCCAACGGCGTCAAGCCCGGCCTGTTCAGCGCCAACTCCGAGGGCGCCTGCCCCAACTGCAACGGCGCCGGCGTCATCTACACCGACCTGGCCATGATGGCCGGCGTCGCCACCACCTGCGAGGAGTGCGAGGGCAAGCGGTTCCAGTCCTCGGTGCTGGAGTACACCTTCGGCGGACGCGACATCGCCCAGGTCCTCGCGATGCCGGTCGCCGAGGCCGAGGAGTTCTTCGGCGCCGGCGACGCCCGCACGCCCGCCGCGCACAAGATCCTCGCGCGGCTCTCCGACGTCGGCCTCGGCTACCTCACTCTCGGCCAGCCGCTCACCACCCTGTCCGGCGGCGAGCGCCAGCGCCTCAAGCTGGCCACCCACATGGGCGACAAGGGCGGCGTCTACATCCTGGACGAGCCGACCACCGGCCTGCACCTCGCCGACGTCGAGCAGCTGCTCGCGCTGCTGGACCGCCTCGTCGACTCCGGCAAGTCGGTCATCGTCATCGAGCACCACCAGGCCGTCATGGCCCACGCCGACTGGATCATCGACCTCGGCCCCGGCGCCGGCCACGACGGCGGCAAGATCGTCTTCGAGGGCACGCCGGCCGAGCTCATCGCCGCCCGCTCCACCCTCACCGGCGAGCACCTCGCGTCCTACACCGGCGCCTGACCCCACCCTGCCGACGCGGACCCGATGCGGCGCCGGTGCCGCGCCCCCGCCGAAGGGGGTCGCGGCACCGGCCCGCTCAAGCTCCGCGGGTCTCCCCCACCGCCCGCGGGGCCGCCGGCGTCCCCGGCTCCGGGCGTGACGGCGCCCCGGGTCCCGGTGGGACGAGGCCGGGCGGCTAGCGCCGGTCGGCGATCGTCCGCTCGATGCCGATGAGGACGTCGAGCTGCTCCGGGGTCAGCAGGCCGGTGAGGTGCCGCTCCACGGACGCCGCGTGCGCCGGAGCGGCCCTCTCGTAGGCATCGCGGCCCGCATCGGTGAGGAGCACGTCGTCGCCGCGGCCGTCGAGCTCGCAGGGTTCGCGGGCGATGAGGCCGCGGCGCTCCATCCGCCCGAGCTGGCGGGACAGGCGGGCATGGGCCCAGCCCATCCGGGCGGTCAGCCGGCCGACGCGGATGCAGTGCTCCCCGCCGGCCATCTCCACCACCGCGGACAGCACCTCGTGGTCGGGCAGCGACAGGCCGGACGCGCGCTCCAGGTCGCGCGCGACCTCGGCGTCCACGAGCAGCTGGAGCCGGCGGTAGGCCCGCCAGGCATCCCGCGCGGCGGTCTCCGGGCGGCGCGTCGGCGACATGCGCAGAAGTGTACCGGGATTCTCTTTACATGTAACGAGTCGTCGGTCTAGGTTCTTCGTTACATGTAACGAACTGGAGGGGGCGCGATGCCGACCGGTGAGCGGATCATCAAGGCCAACGGCGTGGAACTGTGCGCGGAGTCGTTCGGCGACCCCGCCGATCCGGCCCTGCTCCTGATTCACGGCGCGGGCCATTCGATGCTGGCCTGGGACGAGGAGTTCGCGGGCCGGCTCGCGGCGGGCGGCCTGCGGGTGATCCGGTACGACGGCAGGGACGCGGGCCGCTCGACCACCTCCCCGCCGGGCGCACCCGCCCACGGGCTCGCCGACCTGGTCGCGGACGCCGCCGCACTGCTCGACGCGCTCGGCATCCCCGCCGCCCACGTGCTCGGCATGTCGCAGGGCGCGGCGGTCGCCCAGCTCCTCGCCCTGGACCACCCCGGCCGGGTGACCTCGCTCACGCTCGCCTCCGCCACGCCCGGCGGCCCCGGCCACCACCAGCCCGACCTGCCGGAGCCGGCCCCGGAGCTCGCCGACCTCCTCGCCGGCGGGCCCGCCGAGCCCGACTGGTCCGACCGGGACGCGGTCGTCGACTACCTGGTCGAGGCCGAGCGGCCCTTCGCCGCCCGCTCCCGCCCGTTCGACCGGGCCGGGATGCGCGCCGCCGCCCGGCGCGTCGCCGACCGGGCCGCCGACATCGCCGCGCAGCTGACCAACCCCTTCATGATCGACGCGGGCGGGCCCTGGCGCGGGCGGCTCGGCCGGATCACCGCCCCGACGCTGGTCTTCCACGGCACCGAGGACCCGCTGTTCCCGCCCGGCCACGGCCGCGCCCTCGCCGCGGAGATCCCCGGCGCCCGCTTCGTCCTCCTGGACGGGACCGGCCACGAGGTCTTCCCCCGGCACTGCTGGGACGCCGTCGTCCCGGCGCTCCTCCGGCACACCCGGCCGTGATCGCCATCGCGCTGGCGCTGGGCGCGGGCCTCGGCTGGGGGGCCTCCGACTTCCTGGGCGGGCTGAAGAGCCGCACCGCGCCGCTGCTCACCGTCCTGCTGGTCTCGCAGTCGGCCGCCCTGCTCCTGGTCACGGCCCTGGTGGCCGTCCGCGGCGCGGGCCCGCCGGACGCCGGGTCGCTCGGCCAGGCCGCCGCCGCGGGCGCCTTCGAGGCGGTGGCCGTCGCCGCGCTCTACCGCGGCCTCGCGGCCGGCCGGATGAGCATCGTCGCCCCCGTCGCCGCGACCGCGGCGGCCGTCCCGCTCCTGGCCGGGCTGGCGGCCGGCGAGGTCCCCGGCACGCTCCAGTGCGGCGGCCTGGGCCTGGCGCTGCTCGGCCTCGTCGTCACCTCGTGGCGGTCCCGAGCCGACGACGGCGCGGCCTCGGGCGTCCTGCCGAGCGTCCTGTACGGGCTGCTGGCGGCCCTCGGCTTCGGCGCGTTCTTCATCGCCATGGGCGGCGCGAGCGAGGGCGACGTCGGCTGGGCCCTGCTGACCGCCCGCCTCACCGCGTGCGCGGCCGTCGCGGCGACCGCGGCGGCGGCCGTCGTGCTCAGGCGCCACCGCGTCGCCCTCTCCCGAACCGATCTGCCCGCGGTCGCGGCGATCGGCGCCCTCATCGTCACCGCCGACGCCCTCTACGCGACCGCCTCGACCCAGGGCCTGGTGAGCATCGCCGCCGTCCTCGGCTCCCTGCACACCGTCGTCACGATGATCCTGGCCAGGGTCTTCCTGCGCGAGCGGCTGGCACGTCCGCAGCGCGTCGGGATCGCCACCTCCCTTCTCGGCGTCCTGGCCATCTCCGCGGGATGACCGCTCGTGCTCATCCCCAGGGCAGCACAGTGAAGGCGAACGCGGCGCTCCTCGTGCGGCGCAGCGGGACGTCGCACTTGATCCTGCGCAGCGTCTCCTTCCTGCTGAGGCCGAGCCCCCGCGCGATGAGGCGGTCCGGGCGCACCGGCACCGGATCCTCGAAGACGACCTCCGCCGTGACCGGCCACGGCTCGTCGAGCGGCACGGTCGAGGAGTCGAGCCGCCAGGCCCCCGTCCAGTCGAGGGTGAAGCGGTTGCGGCGGGCGAGCAGCGGATCCAGCAGCCTGGCCGCCACCAGCTCGGGGTCGTTGGCGTGGTAGCCGCCGAGCTCGGCCGGATCGAGGGAGCCGACCGGGACCCGCTCGTGCACGGTGAGCTTGCTCGTCCGCTCGCAGTACGCGCAGCGGACCAGCAGCCACACGTCGAGCAGGCGGCGGTTGGCGTTGACGCGGAACCTGCCGTCGCCGGTGGCGGCCGTCTCCGACGGGCAGTCCGCGCACCGCAGCGACAGCAGGGGCAGCCGGGTCCGGTGAACGACCCAGGGCAGCACGATATGAGGTTGTGAAGACATGAGCCCTCTGACCTGACACGAGGCCGATTGCGCGCGGCCTCAGACGCCGTGGGGCCGGGCGCGCACGGGCAGCCCGGCGGAGCCGGCCGGGAGGGGCCGGCTTACAGGAAGCGGAAAGGTGTCAGGTCTGGCGAGCAGGCGGGGTCACGCGGTCTGTCCTCTGTCCTCACTACGGCGGATCCGCGCGCAACCTACGGGAAGGCGGAAGCCGGGCTCAAACGGTTTTCCGGCGCGGTCGCCTCCGCGCGGGACGGCGCCCTCACCGGCCCCTGCGCCTGTAGGTGCGGACGGACAGGGGGACGAACACCGACAGCAGCGCCGCAGACCAGAGCAGGACGGCGGCCACCGGATGCGCGAGCGGCCAGGCCGCCTCGCCGGACGGGACGCCCGGGTTGCCGAACAGCCCGCGGGTCGCGGCGGTCAGCGCGCTCACCGGGTTCCAGTCGGCCAGGAACCGCAGCCACGCGGGCATGCCGCCGGTCGGGACGAACGCGTTCGACAGCATCGTGAGCGGCAGGAACAGCGGCACCAGCTGGTCGGCGGCCCGGTCGTTCCGCACCACCAGGCCCACGAAGACGCCCACCCAGCTCAGCGCGTACCGCAGCACCACGATGAGCAGGAACGCCCCGGCCGCCGGGAGCACCCCGCGATGCGGCTGCCAGCCCGCCGCCAGGCCCGCCCCCGCCATGATGCCCAGGGCCGGCAGCCCCGTCAGCAGGTCGGCGCCGGCGTGCCCGAACGGCACCGCCGCCCGCGACATCGGCAGGGAGCGGAACCGGTCCATCACACCGCGGGACGCGTCGGCCGCCACCCGCACCATCACGCCCGTCACCGCCGCGAACGTCACCATCGAGAACAGCCCCGGCATGAGGAACTCCCGGTAGTCGCCGCCGCCCGGCACCCCGATCGCGCTGCCGAACACGTACCCGAACAGCACCACCATGACGGCCGGGAAGACCAGCGCGGCGACGAGATCCCCCGGCTCCCGGCGCACCCGCCCGAGCTCGCGGCCGACGAGGGTCAGCCCGTCGGCGACCGTCCAGCGAAGGCGGCGGCCGGGGCGCGCGGTGAGGGCGGTCAACGGACCGGCTCCGCACGGCCGGTGAGGCGCAGGAACACCTCGTCGAGGGTGGGACGGCGCAGGCTCACGTCGGCGGCGGCGACCCCGGCGCGGTCGAGCTCGCGGACGACCCCGGCGAGCCGCGGCCCGCCGGCCGGCAGTGCGACGCTGAGCCGCGCGGCGCCCGTCGTCGCGGGGGCGCTCCCGGCCAGGGCGTGCAGGACGGCCGCGGCCGGACGCAGCGCGGCGGGGTCTTCGAGGACGACGTCGAGGCGGTCCCCGATCGCGGCCTTCAGCCCGTCGGGGGTGCCCGTGGCGATCACCCTCCCCTGGTCGACGACGGCGATGTCGTCGGCCAGCCGGTCGGCCTCCTCCAGGTACTGCGTGGTCAGCAGCACCGTGGTGCCGTCCGCCACCAGTTCGCGGACGGCGTCCCAGATCTCGCCGCGCCCGCGCGGATCGAGGCCGGTGGTCGGCTCGTCCAGGAACAGCACCTCGGGCCGCAGGATGAGGCTGGTGACCAGGTCGAGGCGGCGCCGCATCCCGCCGGAGTACCCGGCGACCCGGCGGTCGGCGGCGTCCCGCAGCCCGAAGCGCTCGAGCAGCTCGTCCGCCCGCCGGGTCGCCGCGCGCCGGGACAGGTGCGACAGCCGCCCGAACATCCGCAGGTTGCCGCGGCCGGTGAGCTTCTCGTCGACGGCGGCGTACTGCCCCGCGAGCCCGATCCTGGCCCGCACCTCGTCGGCCTCGCGGACGACGTCGTACCCGGCGACGCGGGCATGCCCGGCATCGGGGTCGGCCAGGGTCGCCAGGATGCGCACCGCGGTCGTCTTGCCCGCGCCGTTCGGCCCGAGCACGCCGCAGACCGTCCCCCTCGGGACGCTCAGGTCCAGACCGCGCAGCGCGCGGACGCCGCCGAAGGACTTGTGCAGCCCCTCGGCGACCACGACCGGATCCGCCATGACCCCTCCACTGGGTACTTTGTACGCGATCATCGCGCCGAGAGTAAAACACTGGGTACCATGTACGCAACCGAGGAGGCGGGATGGCCGGCACCGACCACGTGAACATCTGGATGCGGCCCGAGCGCCCGGCCCGCGGGCCGCGGCCGGCCTACAGCCGCGCCCAGATCACCGAGGCCGCGATCCGCGTCGCCGACGCCGAGGGGCTGGAGGCCGCCACCATGCGGCGGATCGCCGCCGAGATCGGCGCGGGCGCGATGTCGCTCTACCGGTACGTCCCCGGGCGCGGCGACCTCGTGGAGCTCATGGCCGACCGCGTGATGGGCGAGATCGACCTGGAGGGCGTGCCGTCCGGCGACTGGCGCGCCGACCTGACGCGCTACGCCGAAGGGCTGCGCGCGATGTGGCTGCGACACCCGTGGATCGCCGCCGTGCCCCGGGCGCTGCCCGGCCTGGGCCCCAACCAGCTGCGCCTGATCGAGCGGGTGGCGGCGGTCCTGGACCCGTACGTCTCCGTCGACGAGGGTCTCAGCCTCATGTCCATCCTGACCGGGTACGTCGAGAGCACCGCGCGCGAGGAGGTCGGCCAGATCGAGGAGGCCCGCCGCAGCGGGCTCACCGCCGCGGAGTGGATGACGCGCAACTCCCCCTACGTCCGGCGGCTGGTGGACAGCGGGGAGTACCCCATGTTCACCAAGATCGTGCTGGAGGCGCGCCAGCCGCACCTGGACCCCGGCGACCGCTTCCGCTACGGCCTGGAACGCGTCCTCGACTGCCTGGCCACCCCCCTTTCGTCACCGCACGAGCCCCGCCCACGTGACGAAACTTTCGTCACAAAGCCCGCCCATAGCGGAACCACGAACGAGGCCGCCCCGGCCACCGCATGCCCCGTGTGCGGCGGCGACATCCCCGAGACCGCGACCGGGCGCCCCCGCAGATACTGCTCCCCGGCATGCCGCCAGCGCGCTTACCGCACCCGCCGCACCCCCGGCCCGTAATGCCGCCCCCGGCCGGCGACGCCCCGGCCGCCCGAGAGGCGCCGGCTCGGCTCCCGGCGCGCAGCACCGCCCAGGTGCCCCATCCGGCCTCGGCCTCGGTGGCGTCCCAGCGTCCGGGCAGGGCGGCCGCGACGGCATCGGCGGGCAGGTAGAGAGGGCCGTCGGCGCCGAGCTGGTTGATCCACAGAAGGACGCCACCGGGAGCCAGGGCGCGGGCGATCTGCTCGGGGAACAGCAGCATGTCGCCCGCGACCACGGCGGCCGTCCGGCCGCGCGGTCGCGGGCGAAGGCGCGCAGCGCAGCATGGCGGTCGTCCCGGCCGGCGGGAGCGGTTCGCCGGGCGGGCCGGGCAGCACCCGCGGCAGCCTGCGCGTACGCATCACCGGCCGGCGTGGTGGAGGCGGCCGAGGCCGGGCAGGAACCGGCCGACCCGGGCGGCATAGTCGGCATAGGCCGCGCCGTGGGTGCGCAGCAGATAGGGCTCCTCGACGGCTCGGACCTGCATCTCGATCGCCGCCACGGTCACCACCAGGCCCACCAGCGCGATCACGTTGGGGACCATGGCGGCCAGTCCTGCGGCGGTGGCGATCATCGCGGTGAAGATCGGGTTGCGGGCCAGTGCGAACGGCCCGCCGGTGACCAGGTCGGTGCGCTCGTCCTCGGCCACGCCGATCCGCCAGGAGTCGCCCATCGAGGCCTGCGCGGCCAGCGTGGCCGCCACCCCGGCCAGGGCCACCACCACCCCGGTCGTGTGGACGGCGAGGTGATCGAGCACGCCGATGGCGGGCAGGCCGGCCAGCGCGGCGACCGGACCGGCGGCGCCGACGAGCAGCGCGGCGCTGAACAAGGCTCGCACCCACCGCTGCGCGCTTCCCTTGGCCAGGCCGCCGCCGCGGAATCCGGTGTCGCCGGTGCGGCGCCACTGCACGAAGGTGCGCAGCCCGAACGCCAGCGCGGCCCAGATCAGGTAGATGACCAGTGCGGCAACCGCCACGATGTCCTCCCAGTTCGGCGCCTCAACGAGACAGCGCTCATGTCCGAACCCGCGCTTCAGGCGCGTAGGCGCCCACCGGCCTGATCGGCGGCACTGCCGTAGGTCGGGCACAGCGCCACGGCGCGGTCGGTGGCGGAAAGGAGATGCTCGGCCGAGCGCAGCAGGTCCAGCAGCTCGGGCGTGGCGATGAAGTAGAACGACTGGCGGCCCTCGGCGCGGTAGTCCACCAGCTTGCAGCCGCGCAGGCACGCCAGGTGCTTGGACACCGTGGACTGTGCCAGCTCCAGCTCCCGGGTCAGGTCCACCACCCGCGCCTCCTCACGAGCCAGCCGCTGCACGATCGACAACCGCACCGGATCGGCCAGCGAATGAAACAACGCCGCCGCCGGCGCCAGCCCGTCCAACGAAGTAATCCCACAACCACGATCAATCGCCACATCGCGATGATATGCACACCACGCGATCCGTCAACGGTGCGGTGGCGTCCTTGGGTCCAGCTGCAGCGCCGGGAGGAGGCGGCCGCGTGTACGAGTGACAGCGTGATCTTCGTCCTGGCGAGGGCTCTCAAGCGGCTGCGCCGTGGTCACTCGTGAGCGGGCCATTCCTCGGCCAGGAGCGCGTATGAGAGGCCGTCCAGCCATCCCCTGGTGCGGTGGAGTGAGTCTCTGACCGTGTGCTGTTCGCGGCGCATCCCGACCCGTTCCATCAGCCGCCACGAGGATTCGTTGTCGTAGAAGCAGTCCGCGTGCAGGCGGCGCAGGCCAAGTCGCTTGAAGGAGATGGCGATGAGGGCGCGTACCGCTTCGGTGGCGTAGCCCTTGCCGCCGTAGGAGGGATCGAGCGTCCACCCGAGCTCTCCTTGGACGCCTTCCGCCTGGTCAGCGACCTCTTCCTGGGCCCAGCCGTCCTGGACCCTCAGTGTCAGGTCGCCGATCACCCGGCCGTCCAGTTCGACGATGAGCAGGTCTGCGAGCCGCTCCTCGTGGAGAAAACGTTCACGGTAGTCGTCGTAGGTGTCTGTGGCGGCCGCTACCCATTCGTGGGTCTCCGGCAGCTTCCGGTAGGCCCATGTCGCGTCCACGTCGTGGGGGGAAGCCCGACGCAACAGCAGCCGCTCAGTGGAAATCGGCCAGTCCAGCGTGTCAAGAGGGTGACGCATGGGCCTCAGCCTGCCAGCGGGCTGTGGTCGTACACAAAACGGACTACTGCGGGCCACGTCTCCCGGGAACGCGCGTCGAACTCGAGCTGGCCCGAGGCAGGATTGGTCGGGTGTCACAGGACGGGCGCGGTGGTCGGCGCGCTGTGTCACACGGCCGAGTCGCTGCCGGCCGTTCCGATCCTCCTCGCGGGCCGGTCCATGTGTTCAGCGGTCTACCTGGCTCTCGTTTGGGGCCGGTGGCCCGCTCGTTGACGACGTCTGGTCGGGGGACGCGATGGTGTGTTCGGCGCGCAGGGCCCGTTCCAGGTTCGCGTCCGCTTCGGCTCGGGCGGCGTCGCGTTCGGCGATGGCGGTCTCCAGTCGGACCTGCAGGCGGGTGGTCTGGGTGAGCTCGGCCTCTCGGGCGGCGTCGCGTTCCCGGTGCGCGGTGGCGACCGCCTCTGTGGCGGCGGTGCGTTCGTGCTCGGCGCGTCGCTCGGCGTGCTCGGCGCGGGCGGTGGCGGCCTGAGCGGTCTGCTCGGCCGTCGTCAGCGCGGTGCGCGCGTCGTCCAGTTCCGCCCGGACCGTGGTCAGTCCCTCCTCGGTGGACGACAGCCGGGCACGGGTCTCGGTGAGCCGGCCGGTGCACTGGTCCAGCTCGGTGCGGGTCCGGTCGTGGGCGTGGCGGGCCTCGTCCAGGGCCCGTTGCATGTCCTCGCGGGTCTGGGCCAGTGCCTGTTCCGCAGCGGTGAGGCGTTGCTGGACGGCGTCCAGTTGCTGCCGGGAGCGTTCGGCTTCGGCCTGGGCGGCGGCCTCGGCGGCCTGCCTGGCCTCGGCCTGGACTTGTGCGGTGTCGCGGGCGGCGCGGGCGATCTCCTCGGCGGCCAGGGCGCGTTCCTCGGCCCGGCGCTGCGCGTCGGCGGCGGCGTCGGCGGCGATCCGGGCAGCGTCGTGGCCCTGTTCGGCGCGGCGGCGGGCCGCCTCGGCCTCGCGGGCTTCGGCGTGCGCCTGCGCGGCCTGCTGCTCCAGCGCGGTGTTGCGGTCGACCACCGTGGTGATGATCTCTTCGAGCCGGTCGGCGGCGGCGGTCTCGCGGGCGGCGCGGGATCGGGCGTCGGCGGCCAGTCCGGCCAGGACCGTTCGCAGCGCGGCCAGGGGTTCCTTGACCGCTGCGGCGGCCGGGCTGCGTCCCGCGGCATGCGCCTCGGCCTGGCAGTCCTTGACGACGTGCCCGCCGGGGTCCCGCTCGGGCGGGCAGTACTCGGGTCGCCGCCCGCGGGCCTTGGGCGGCCTGGGCAGCGGAGTGTCGCAGTACTTGCAGCGCCCCCACGGCGCCGCCGGATCGGCCCCCGCAGGCGGCCGCCGCCCACCGGACTCCTCCGCCTCCCCGCGGCCCTCCTCGGCGGAGAGGACGGCGGCCTCGTCGTCCAGCGCGTCCGCGGTCGACGTCCTGGCGGCCCCGGCCGCCCGGTCCTTCTGATCACGCATGCGCACACCATCTCACATTCCTCCGCTGAGAAAACGAATACCCGATCTCTATTTTCAGATCAAGGAATGCTGACAGCGCATAATCGCGGTTATGCGCTAAGCTGGCTCGGCGCCGCTCGTACGGTCGAGGATGGTGCGGTCTCGGAGGGAAGGCCGAGGGCGGGGACGCCCGCGAGGGGCAGCGGCGGCTTCGGTTCCCCACGGGCGGGCCGAGCTGAACCGGGTGGGGCATGGGACGGATGTTTCGGAGAGGTCGACCCTTGAGGACTGAGCCGTGACCGTGGACGACGCCGCGCCCCGCACTAGCGACGGCGGCAGCGGTCATGTCGATCCCGATGTGGAGCCGGGGTCTGCAGCGGCCGCCGAGTCCGGGTCGGGGATGCAGCGGTCGTTGGGTGCGGCGCCGATCCTCGAAGGGGTCGTGCTGCCCGCCGCTCCGGGGGAAGACGCCGGTTCCGGCACCGTCGATGCATCGCGGAGCGATGACGGGCCCAGCGCCCTGGGCGGCCCTGGTGCGGACGGGACCGGGCGGGCGCCGAACGGCCCGTCCTCGGGGATCCCTGGACAGCCGGACGCCGGCCTTGCCGCGCGGCCCGGCGGGGCGCCGGCGCGGCCGGGGGCGGGGCTGGCGGCTGACGCGCTGCGCCGGCTGGACGGCGAACTGGGGCAGGTGCAGGTCGCGCGGGTCGGCGGGCGGCGGATCTACCGGCGCCGGATCGAGCTGCTGGCCGAGGCGTGCACGCCGCAGACCTTCGCGCTGGTGCTGGACTGGCTGAGCAGCACCCGGCGCGCCTCCCCCGCCACCAAGCGCAACTACGCCGACGACCTGCGGCGCGTCTGGGCGCCGCTGGCGCGGGAGGTGGGCCATGACGCGTTCTCCGTCGGGTGCCTGACCCGCGACCAGGTCCGGATGTGGCGGCTGCGGCAGGAGGGCGCCGGGGTCGCCAAGCGCAGCATCGGCCGCTACGTTGCGTGCCTGTCGTCGCTGCACACCTACGCCGCCGAGCGGCTGGACCCGCCGCCGCGCAACCCGGTCACCCAGGACGACCGGCCGCGGATCGAGGCGGGCCGCGGCGCTGGGTCCACCCCGGTGCTGGAGGTCGAGCAGGTCCGGGCGGTCGCGGCCGCGGCGTCCGCTGACCTGGACCTGCTGGTGGTGATGCTCCTGTACAGCCTGGCGGGGCGCGTCACCGAGCTGTGCGCCGCCGACGTCGGCGACCTCGTCGACGACGGTGACCGCGTCCACCTGGTCGTGACCCGCAAGGGCGGCAAGCGGCGCCGGCTGCCGCTGCCGCCGCGCTGCGCCGACCTGCTGCGCCGCCACGTCGGGGACCGGACCGCCGGGCCGCTGCTGCTGGACGCCAAGGGCGACCGCCTCGACCGCCACGACGTCGACCGGATCAGCACCCGGCTCGGCCGGGCCGCCGGGGTGCCGCCCGGCCGGGACCTCACCCCGCACGTGTGGCGCGCCTCCCGCATCACCCACATGCTGGACGACGGTGTCCCGCTCGCCGAGGTGCAGGAGTTCGCCGACCACGTCAACCCCGCCACCACCATCGGCTACTGGGAACGCCGCGACCAGGGCAAGCGGGCCGCGGCGCACGCCGACCGAGCCGCGGCCGTCTTCGAGTAGCCCGCCCGGCGTCCGCGACCGGTGCACTCGGTCTTATTGCGGTCCCACCTTCGGCGGGAGTCGGCCTAGGACAAAGTGGTGGGTTCTGGAGGGCATGCGGAAGCCTGCATCTGTTCGTCCAGGCCGCGCGTGGGGTGGGTGGTCAGTCGTCGATGGCCTGGTAGGCGCAGGTCCAGAAGTCTTCGAACCAGGGCGCCGGGGCCGGGGACGTGAGGGCGCGCTGCGTCAGCAGGATCCCGATGAGCTCCTCGGCCGGGTCGGTGTAGACCGAGGTGCCGGTGCCGCCGACCCAGCCGAAGCGGCCGGGGACGGCGGCCAGGCCGTCGCGGCGGGTGATGACGCTGACGCCGAAGCCCCAGCCGCTGTTGCCGCCGAAGAACAGGTGGTTGTCGGCCTTCTGCTCCGCGGTGAGCTGGTCGGTGGTCATCAGTTCCACCGACGGCCGCGACAGGACGCGCTCCGAGCCGTGGCGGCCGCCGTTGAGCATCATGGTGCAGAAGGCCAGCAGGTCGTCGGCGGTGGAGAGCAGTCCCGGGCCGCCGGCGCCGGACGGGAACGCGGGCGGGCTCGTCCACGCGGCGCGGTCGTCGGCGGGGACGAGCGCCCCGGTCTCGGGGTCGGGCCGGTAGGCGGCGGCCAGCCGGTCCAGCTTCCCGGCGGGGACGTGGAAGCCGGTGTCGGTCATCCCGAGCGGCTCGAACAGCCGCTCGGCGAGCAGGTCGGCCAGCGGCCGCCCGGCGGCGCGGGCCATGAGGATCCCGAGGACGTCGGCGCTCGTGTCGTACATCCACCGCTCCCCCGGCTGGTGGACGAGCGGCAGCCCGCCGAGGCGCGCCAGCCATTCGCCGGGCTCGAGCGAGTGGCCGCCGGGCCCGGGTGCGACCCCCGCCTCGTCCATCGCCCGCTGGACGGGGGTCGTGCCGGGCGGCGCCATGATCGCGCCGGTGCCGAGCCGGAACGTCAGCAGGTCCCGCACGGTGATCGGGCGGTGCGCGGGGACGGTGTCGTCCAGCGGCGCGGCGGGGTGGGACAGGACCCGCGGCTCGGCCAGCTCGGGCAGCAGGTCGCCGACGGGGTCGTCCAGCCGCAGCCGGCACTCCTCCACCAGCGTCATCGCCGCCGCGGCGGTGAGCTGCTTGGTGACCGACGCGATCCGGAAGATCGTGTCGCGGCGCATCGGCGGGCCGCCGCCGACCTCGGCGGTGCCGAGGACCTCGGTGTGGACGTCGCCGCGCCGGGCCACCAGGGCGACCAGTCCCGGGACGCCGCCGCTGCCGACGTGCCCGCCGAGCACCTCGCGCATCCGGCCGAGCCGCTTGCCTGACAGGTTCATCGTCTCCTCCTCGTCCCCCTATTGACCGGGCGGAGGCGTGGAACTCATCGGTCCGCGCGCGGGCCGCCCCGCCGGTCGCGCGCCGACGTGCCGAGGCCGGCGATGAGCACCGCGCCGACCAGCAGGTGCATCGCGGTCAGGGCCGCCATGCTCGCGGTGTCGGCGGCGCCGCCGAGCGGACCGGCCAGCGACAGGGCCAGCACGGCCGCGGCGGTGGTCGTCCAGGCGCGGGCGGGGCGGCCGACCGTCCGCTCCAGCACCGCCAGCAGCGCCCAGGCCGCCAGCCCGGCGACCAAGGCGCCGGCGGCGACCGCGACGGCCCCGACCTGCTGGATCTCCCCGCCGGTCTCGGCGGACGGGGTGTGCCCGGCCACCGGGCCGGTCAGCGTCCACAGGGCGAGCGCGGCGACGGCACCGCCCGCGACGGTCACCGCCCTGCGGGCGGCGCCGCCGGCCAGGTCGGTGCGAGCCATGTCGGTCTGAGCCATGTCGGTCTCCCTCGTTCCGGGGTTCATCGGGCTCCGCCAGCGTCGCCGCCGCGGCGCCTCCCGTGCATCGGGCGCGCGGCCAGTGGGGGTCCGACCGCGGTGGGGACGGGCACCGACTTTGGTCGGTGTCGGCGCCGTGACGTGCGCGGCTAGCCTTTGCCCGATGGACGAGGAGACCCTTCCCGAGGCGGACGCCTACCCGTGGCGGCGGCGCCGCCGCGCCGGTGCGGCGCTGGTGTTCGCCATCGTCGGGGTCCTGGTCGCGGCGACGCTCTGGGCCCGGCACGGGACCGGCGCGG
The DNA here is from genome assembly GCF_004348575.1 of Actinomadura sp. 7K534. Lineage (NCBI taxonomy): Bacteria > Bacillati > Actinomycetota > Actinomycetes > Streptosporangiales > Thermomonosporaceae > Actinomadura > Actinomadura sp. 7K534. The sequence goes on along the minus strand of NZ_SMKB01000042.1, from coordinate 18,633 downwards.
CCGACGGCCGGTTCGCGCTGGACGCCGCGGCCGGTGCCGCGGCGTGGCTGCTGTCGCCGCTGCTGCTGTGGCGCCCGGTCGCGGTCGCGGTGGCGCTCACCGCGCTGGCGGCGGTGTCACCGGCCGCGACCCCGGCGGCGACCCTCGCGGTGCTGCAGGTGGCGCAGCGGCGCCCGGCGGGCGTCGCCGCCGGGATCGGCGCGGCGGGGATCGCCGCGCACGCGGCGCAGGGGCTGTGGCGGCCGCCCGGCGGGATCTCCTTCGGCTGGTGGCTGCTGCTGATCACTGCCGGCTACGGCGGGCTGATCGGCTGGGGCGCGCTCGCCCGGGCCCGCCGCGCGCTGCTGGTGTCGCTGGAGGAACGCGCCCGCCGCGCCGAGGCCGAGCAGGGCCGCCGGGTCGCCGAGGCCCGCATGATGGAGCGGACGCGGATCGCCCGGGAGATGCACGACGTCCTGGCGCACCGGCTGTCGCTGCTGGCCACCTACGCGGGCGCGCTGGAGTACCGGCCGGACGCCCCGCCGGAGAAGCTGTCGCGGGCCGCCGGGGTCGTCCGCGCCGGGGTGCACCAGGCGCTGGAGGAGCTGCGGGAGGTGATCCTGCTGCTGCGCACCGACGACACCGGCGACGGAGACGAGGGGCGCCCGCAGCCCGTCCTGGCCGACGTCCCGCGGCTGGTGGCCGAGTCCCGCGACGCCGGCGCGGCGGTGGAGCTGCGCGACGACGTCGCCGACGCCGCCCTGCCCGCCTCGGTCGGCCGCACCGCCTACCGGGTGGTCCAGGAGGGGCTGACCAACGCCCGCAAGCACGCGGCGGGCCGCCGGGTCCGGGTCGCGCTGGCGGGACGGCCCGGCACCGGGCTGGTGATCGACATCCGCAACGCGCTGCCCGCCGCGCCCGCCGCCGGGCCCGCGGCGCCGGGCAGCGGGACGGGGCTGGTCGGGCTGACCGAGCGGGTCCGGCTGGCCGGCGGCCGGCTGGACCACGAGGCCGCCGCCGGGGAGTTCCGGCTGCGCGCGTGGCTACCATGGCCGGCGTGACCCGCCCCCTGCGCGTGCTGATCGTGGACGACGACGCCCTCGTCCGCGCCGGGCTGTCGATGATGCTGGACGGGACGGGCGGCATCACCGTCGCCGCGGAGGCCGCCGACGGCGACGAGGTGCCCGCGGCCGCCGACGCGCACGCCCCCGACGTGGTCCTCATGGACCTGCGGATGCCGCGGGTGGACGGCATCACCGCGACCCGCAGGCTCCGGTCCCGGCCGGACCCGCCCGAGGTGATCGTGCTGACGACGTTCGACACCGACGAGAACATCCTGCACGCCCTGCGCGCCGGCGCCAGCGGCTTCCTGCTCAAGGACACCCCGCCCGGCGAGATCGTCCAGGCGGTCCGGCGGGTCGCGGCCGGGGATCCGATCCTGTCCCCGCGGATCACCCGCCGCCTCATGGACCGCGCGGCCGTGGAGGCGGGCGCCGGGCTGCGGGCGCGCGCCGCGCTGGACGGCCTCAGCCCCCGCGAGAACGAGGTGGTCGCGGCGATCGCGCGGGGCCGTTCCAACGCCGACATCGCCGCGGAGCTGTTCATGAGCGTGGCCACGGTCAAGGCGCACGTCTCCAGCGTCCTGACCAAGCTGGACCTGGACAACCGCACCCAGATCGCCCTGCTGGCCCACGACGCCGGCCTCATCTAGCCGGCCGCGCGGAGGGTCTACGGGGCGGGGAACGGCAGCGGGCAGGCCGGTTCGGCGGAGCAGGCGACCAGGTCGTCGCATCCGGCGGCCAGCGCGGACCGCAGGGTGGCGGCGACGGCCGCCAGATCCTCGATGCGGGCCTCCACCTCGGCGAGCTTGGCGCGGGCGCTGCCGGCGAGGTCGGCGCGCGTCCCGTCCCGCCCGCCCGGACCGGAGCCCCGGCCGGGCCGCCGGTGCCGGGTCCCCGGTTCCAGCAGCGCGGCGACCTCGTCGAGGGTGAACCCGAGCCGCTGCGCGGTCTTGATCACGCGCAGCAGCGTGACGGTCTCCTGCGGGTACACGCGGTGCCCGCCCGGGGTCCGGACGGGGCGGTCCAGCAGCCCCCGCCGCTCGTAGTACCGCAGGGTCTGCGGGTTGACGCCGGCGGCCGCGGCGACCTGCCCGCTGCGCAGCCCCGCGGCCCCGCCGTCACTCATCGCCGCCCCCGCCGGGCCGGGCCGCCGCCGCGACCGCCTCGGCGGCCCGGCCGGTGAACGCGTCCAGGACGTCGGTGTGCCGGGCGGGGACGGCGACGTCCAGCGTCAGGTCGCCGCCGGTGGCGGTCAGGGTGAAGGTGAAGAAGGAGCAGCAGGCGGTCTCGCGGGCGGCCAGCCCGGCGGCGCGCTCGGCCGTCGCCGGCTCCGCCCGCAGCCGGACCCGCGTCCGGCCCGCGCCGATGCGTTCCACGCCGGTCGCCGCCTCGGCGAACAGCGCGTCGAACTCGGCCACCCGCAGCGGCCGCTGCGCCGTCGGCAGCGTGCACGCCTGCGGCGACCAGACCTCGTTGACGTCCATGCCTCGACGGTAACCCCGTACCCGGGTACCGGATGCAAGGCCGCGGCGCGACATTCCGCCGCGGCCTCGGCCCCGGGGACGGCGTCTCGCGCTCAGTCCGCGGAGGCGCCGAACCAGCGGGCCAGCGCGCCCTCCAGTCCGGCCTGGTCCTCGCCGGTCCACGCCACGTGCCCGTCGGGCCGCAGCAGCAGGGCGGGCACGTCCAGGCCCGCATCTCCGCCGGCGGTGTCGAGGGTGTCGACGACGTGGTCGACGCGGTCCGCCCAGCCCGCCGCCGAGAGCCGGCCGGTCCGGTCGAGCAGCAGCCCGCGGCCCCCGCGCGTCAGCTCGTACAGGCGGCCCCGCTTCAGCCGGACGTCCGGCATCCGCCGGCCGAGCAGCTCGTGGCCCTCGCCGAAGTCGTAGCGGATCGCCGTCGCGATGATCCGCTCGGTGAGGTACCGGTTGACCTCGTTGAAGTCCATCAGCCGCGACACCAGCCGCCGCACCGCCCGGGGCCCCGGCGCGTTCGACATCAGCTCCATCTGCGCGCGGGTGTTGTCCAGCACGGCGGCGGCGACGGGGTGCCGCTCGGTCTGGTAGGTGTCCAGCAGGCCCTCCGGTGCCCGGCCGCCGACCTCGGCGGCGAGTTTCCAGCCGAGGTTGAACGCGTCCTGGACGCCGAGGTTGAGGCCCTGGCCCCCGGCCGGCGGGTGGATGTGGGCCGCGTCGCCGGCCAGCAGCACCCGTCCCTCCCGGTACCGTTCGGCCTGCCGGGTGGCGTCGCCGAACCGCGACAGCCAGCGCGGGGAGTGCACGCCGAAGTCGGTGCCGGCGACCGCCCGCAGCCGCCGCCTGAAGTCCTCCAGGGTCGGCGGGGCCGCGCGGTCCTCGGCGACCCCCTCGGCGGGGACGGCGACGCGGTAGATCCCGTCCCCGATGGGTCCGAGGCCGAACCGCTTCTCGGTCTCGCGGACCTCATCGACGATCTTGATGATCCGCTCCGGGTCCTCGGCCGCCTCCATCTCGCCCAGCAGCGTCTCGGCGGTGGCGGGCTCGCCGGGGAACGGGATGCCGAGGAGCCGGCGGACCGTGCTGCGGCCGCCGTCGCAGCCGACGAGGTACCGGGCGCGCAGCCGGGTGCCGTCGGCGAGCTCGGCGGTCACCCCGTCCTCGTCCTGGTCGAGCCCGGTCAGCGCGCGGCCGCGCCGGATCTCGGCGCCGAGCTCGGCGGCGCGCGCCTCCAGCAGGCGGTCGGTGATGGACTGCGGGATGCCGAGGACGTAGGGGTGCGCGGTGTCGAGCCCTTCGGGCGTCGGCTTGCTGATGGCGGCGAAGAAGCCGCCGAGCGGGTACTCGGTGCCGCGCTCGAGGAACCGGTCCAGGATCCCGCGCTGGTCCATGATCTCGATGCTGCGCACGTGCAGGCCGAGCGAGCGGACGACCTTGCCCGGCTCGGCGTCGCGTTCCACCACCAGGACCCGGACGCCGTGCAGCCGCAGCTCCGCGGCCAGCATCATTCCGGTCGGCCCGCCCCCGGCGATGATCACGTCGAACATGAAGCCCCCATTTTCCCTGGCCGCATTCCGGCCCTAGGTCACGCGCATTCCGCAAGGCGCTGACCTGCGGACATGCTCATTTTCCGAATCCCCGATATTGCGGGGAATCCGGCCTCGGACGGAAATTGTGCAGCACGACCGGGGTCTTGCCGCAAGGCCCCCCGTGTGCTATATATTGAGAGTGGCAGGGAGAAGAGATCTCCCCGCCTTTTCTTTTGCGCCGCCCGGCGATCCGGGAGCGGCCGCAAGGGGGTCAGGTGACGAGTGCCCCGGCCCGTGCGGCGGCGGCCGCGGCCCCGGCGGCGCGGTCGGCGGCGGCCTCGTCGGCCGGCTCGCCGGTGACGAACAGCCGGTAGTACAGCGGCGCGACCGCGAGCCGGACGACCTCGGCGGCGTCGGTCCCGGCGGGCACCTCGCCGCGCCCGGCCGCCCGCTCGACCACCGCCGCGGACTGCTCGTGCCGCCGCGCGAAGAACGCGTTCAGGGCGCGGGCCGCGGCGGCGCTCTGCGCGGCGGCCAGCACGAACGCGCGCGCGACGGGTCCCTGCTCGGGGTCGGCGTAGCCGGTCAGGACGAGCCGGGCGATGGCCCTCAGGTCGCCCTCCAGCGTGCCGGTGTCGGGCACCGGCCACGGCTCCCCGGCGGCGAGGTCGAGGGCGTCGGCGACGAGCCCGTCGGCGTTGCGCCAGCGCCGGTAGACGGTGGTCCGGTGCACGCCGGACCGGGCGGCGACCGCCTCCACGGTGAGCCCCGCGTAGCCGCGCTCGGCCAGTTCGGCGAGGGTGGCGCGCCGGACGGCGTCGCGCACCCGCGCGGTCCGGCCGCCCGGACGGACCGTCCCCGGGCCGGTCACCGGCGGCCCCCGCGGCGCCGGGCGATCGGTCGGGGGTTCCGCATTCCGCCAGGGTAACGCCGCAGGTGTCGCGTTATCCGGGCGCCGGTGCGGATAGAGCAGTCAGGGACGAGGGGGACGTTCATGACGCAGGGTTCGTACGCCACCATCAGGGAGTTCGCCGTCTGCGACCGGGACGCGGGCCTGTACGGGATCACCGCCGGGCCGGATGGGGCGGCGTGGTTCACGCTGGCCGGCGACGGCCGCGTGGGCGCGCTGGCACCGGACGGCCGGGTCGCCCTGCACCATCCGGGACCGCTGCTGCGCGGCCCGTCGGCCATCACGGCCGGTCCCGACGGCGCGCTGTGGTTCACCGCCTTCCAGAGCGACGCGATCGGCCGGGTCACGCCCCGCGGCGACGCGGCACGGTTCCCGGCGCCGGGCGGCTGCGGCCCGTGCGGGATCGCGGCCGGGCCGGACGGCGCGCTGTGGTTCACCGAGCAGCGCACCGGCCGCATCGGCCGCGTCACCCCGGACGGGCAGGTCACCGAGCACCCGCTCCCCGCCCCGGCCGCGATGCCCTCGATGATCACCGCGGGCCCGGACGGGGCGATGTGGTTCACCCTGCACCGGGGCGACGCCGTCGGCAGGATCACCACCGGCGGGGGCGTCACCGTCCACTCCCTGCCGACCGAGGGGTCCGCGCCCGCCGGCATCACCGCCGGGCCCGACGGCGCCCTGTGGTTCACCGCGGCCGGCACGGGGCACATCGGCCGGATCACCACGGGCGGCAAGGTCACCGAGTTCCCGCTGCCCGATCCGGACGCCCGCCCGCACGCCATCGTCGCCGGCCCGGGCGGCGACCTGTGGTTCACCGAGCGCGGCACCGCCCACGTCGGCCGCATCACGCCCGAGGGCCGCATCGACGAGCACCCGCTCCCCAGCCCGGGATGCGGGCCGCTCGGCATCGCGCCCGGCCCCGGCGGGACGCTGTGGGTCACCCTGCGGACCGGAGCGATCGCCCGCGTCACCCCCGGCTGACCCTGCGCAGAGCCGTCAGCGAACCGCCGCGGGGCGCCCGCCGACCGGGAAAACCGGTTGGGCGGCACCCGCGGCGTCGGATACAACGGGCCGCATGCTCCGCAAGTACCCCCGGACCCGGCATATCGACGGCTCCCGGCTCCAGCCGGGAGACCACGACCTCGCCTCGGTGCCGTTCTCCGAGATCGCCGGGCGGTACCTGGTGGTGGAGGAGAAGCTCGACGGCGCCAACTCCGGCATCAGCTTCACCTCCGGCGGGGAGCTGCGGCTGCAGAGCCGCGGCCACTACCTGACCGGCGGCCCCCGCGAGCGCCAGTTCGCGCCGCTGAAGGCGTGGGCCGCCTCCGTCCAGCACGTGCTGCGGGAACGGCTGCAGGACCGGTACGTCATGTACGGGGAGTGGCTCTACGCCAAGCACACCGTCTTCTACGACGCGCTCCCCCACTACTTCTGCGAGTTCGACGTGCTGGACCGCTCCGACGGGACGTTCCTGTCCACCGCGCGGCGCCGGGAGCTGCTCGCCGGGACGCCGGTGGTGGCGGTGCCCGTCCTGCACGAGGGCCCGCTGCCGGACGCGGCGGCGCTGACCGCGCTGGCCGGGCCGTCCACCTGCCGCACCGCCGCGTGGCGGGACGCGCTGCGCGCCGCGGCGGAGGCGGCCGGCGCCGACCCCGCCCGCGTCGCCGGGGAGACCGACGACTCCGACGACATGGAGGGCCTCTACATCAAGGTGGAGGAGGGCGGCGAGACGGTCGGGCGCTGCAAGTGGGTCCGGCCGAGCTTCCTGACCGCGATCCTGGACTCGGGCACCCACTGGCAGGACCGGCCCGTGATCGCCAACGCCCTCGCCGACCCGGAGGTGCTGTATGCGGGTGTTCGATGACCTGTGCCCCGCGCCTCCGCGCTGGGACCTGCCCTGGGCGCGGATCCGCGAGACGTTCGGCTGGGTCCGCGACATGGCCGGCGTCCCGCAGGACGCGGTCTTCCACGGCGAGGGCGACGTCGAGGTCCACACGCGGATGGCGTGCGAGGCGCTGGCGTCGCTGCCGCAGTGGCGGGCCCGCCCGCGCGCCGAGCGGGTGCGGCTGTTCGCGGCCGTGCTGATGCACGACATCGCCAAGCCGCACTGCACGAGCGTCGACGACGACGGCCGCATCACCGCCCGCGGCCATTCGCGGCGCGGCGACCTGATGGCGCGGCGGATCCTGTGGGAGCTGGGCGCGCCGGTCGCCTGGCGCGAGCACGTCGCGGCGCTGATCCGCCACCACCAGGTGCCGTTCTGGGCGCTGGAGCGCCCCGACCTGCAGCAGATCGCGTTCCGGGTCAGCCTGCTGGCCCGCAACGACGACCTGGTGCTGCTGGCGTCCGCCGACATCCTCGGGCGGGTGTGCCCGGACACGGCCGAGCTGCTGGACAACGTCGCCCTGTACGGGGAGTACTGCGCCGAGCAGCGGTGCCTGGACGGTGCGCGCGCGTTCCCGTCCGACCACGCCCGGTTCTGGTTCTTCCGCAAGCCCGGCCGCGACGCCGATTACGCCGCCTACGACGACACGCGCCTCACCGCGACCGTCCTGTCGGGCCTGCCGGGGGCGGGCAAGGACCACTGGATCGCGGCGCACCGCCCGGACCGGCCGGTCGTCAGCCTCGACCGGCTCCGCGCCGAGATGGGCGTCTCCCCCGCCGGGGACCAGCGCGCCGTGGCCGCCGCCGCGTACGAGCTGGCCCGCGGGCACCTGCGCGCGGGGAGGTCGTTCGTGTGGAACGCCACCAACGTGTCGCGGGCGCAGCGCGAGCTGTGCACCGGGCTCGTCGCCCGCTACCGCGGCCGGGTGGAGATCGTCGCGCTGGAGGCGCCGCCGCCCGTGCTCCGCGACCGCAACCGGCGCCGCGAGGCCCCCGTCCCCGACGCGGTCGTCGACCGGCTCGTCCGCCGCTGGGAGACCCCCGATCCGACCGAGGCGCACCGCGTCGACTGGCTGACCAGCGGCTGACCCGCGGCCCGGGGCCGCGCGGGCGGGGCGGTCACCGCGGGTCGGCGCGCCGCCACGTTTAGCCCGCGAGCAGGGGGAACGGGCTCTAGGCCAGGCTTCGACGACGACGCGAGGAGGCCGGAGCTATGAGCATCGCGCGACCGGCACAGGACGGCAGGACCGGCGCCGCACCCGGCGCCGCACCCGGCGCCGCGGTGGACGCCGCTACCGCGGACGAGGCCGCGGGCGTGCACCGCCAGGACTACGGGCGCGCCCCCGAGTTCCGCGGCACCGACCACGACGCGGGCACCGGAGAGCTGATCAGGCAGGCGACACGGCAGGTGTCGGACCTGCTGCGTGCCGAGGTCCGCCTGGCGGTGGCCGAGCTGAAGGACAAGGGCCGCCACGCCGGGACCGGCGCGGGCATGTTCGGCGGCGCCGCCCTGGTGGCGCTGTACGGGGGCGGCGCGCTGATCGCCGCGGCGATCGCCGCGATCGCGGTGGCGCTGCCGGTGTGGGCGTCCGCGCTCATCGTCGGCGCGGTGCTGATGCTCGTCGCGGGCATCCTGGCGATGCTCGGCCGGTCGCAGACCAGGCGCGCCGGCCCCGCCAAGCCCGAGCAGGCCATGGACGAGGCGAAGCAGGCGGTGGCCGAGTTGAAGGAGAGGGCGACGCACCGATGACCACGCAGGGCAAGCACGGCGCCGAGGCCGGGACCGAGGAGCTGCGTCAGGAGGTCGACCGGGCGCGCCACGATCTCGGCGATACGGTGGAGCAGCTGGCCGCCAAGGCCGACGTCAAGGCCATGGCCAGGCAGAAGGCCACCGAGGCCAAGGCCAGGATGCGCGAGACCGCCGCGACGGCGCGGGCCCGGCGCCGGGAGGCCACCGCGCGGGCGAAGGACGCGGGCGGCACCGAGTCGGCCAAGCGGGGCGGCGTCGTGATCGCCTCGGCGGGCGCGGTCGCGCTGGCCGCGGTGCTGGTGCACCGGCGGCGCGCCGCCAGGTCGCGGCTCAGCTACAAGGTGAGACACGGCGCCAAGTCGAAGCTGCGGACCGGCTCGAAGCTGGGCGGGTCCAAGCCGGTTCTGAAGAGGCTCGGCTCCGGCAGGTCTGGCAGGTCCGGCATGTTCGGGTCGGGCATGTTCGGGTCGGCGTCGATGCCGGGCCGCCGCGGGCGCAAGGCCCCGGTGCGGGTCGTCTTCCGCTCCGCCCAGAGGCAGCCCGTCAAGGTGAAGCGCAGCCGCATGCCCATGTGAGAGCGGCCCTGGAGAACACCGCCCCCGTGACGCCAGTGTGAGAGAAGGCCCGGTCATGCCCGACCCCGGCGGCCCCACCGCCCTTTCGGCCACCTCGTGGAAGGACGCGCTGAAACGGGCGGTGACCGAGTTCAAGAACGACGAGCTGGCGGCCTGGGCCGCCGCCCTCACCTACTACGCCATCCTGTCGATCTTCCCGGCACTGCTGGTGGTGGTGTCGCTGGTGGGCCTGACGGGCCGGTCGGCCACCGACGACCTGATCAAGAGCGTCGAGGACCTGGCGCCGGGCGAGGTCGGCGACCTGCTGATCAGCGCCATCGAGGGGCTGCAGGGCACCGGGGGCGCCGGGGTGGTCGCGGTGCTGAGCCTGGCGGGCGCGGTCTGGTCGGCGTCCGGGTACGTCGGCGGGTTCATGAAGGCGTCCAACATCGTCTACGACATCCCCGAGGGCCGCCCGTTCTGGAAGACGATCCCGCTGCGGATCGCGGTGACGCTGGTGTCGCTGATCGGGCTGGCGGCGTCGGCGGTCGCGGTGGTGGTGTCGGGGTCGCTGGCCCGCGAGGTCGGCGACGCGCTCGGGCTGGGGTCCCAGGCCGTCACCGTTTGGAACATCGCCAAGTGGCCGGTGATGCTGCTGATCGTCAGCCTGCTGTTCTCGCTGCTGTACTGGGTCGCGCCGAACGCCAAGCGCCGCTTCCGGTGGGTGACGCCGGGCGGGATCCTGGCGGTGGTGCTGTGGCTGGCGGCCTCGGGCCTGTTCGCGCTGTACGTGGCCAACTTCGGCTCCTACAACAAGACCTACGGCAGCATCGCCGGAGTGATCATCTTCCTGGTGTGGCTGTGGATCACGAACCTGGCGATCCTGCTGGGCGCCGAGCTGAACGCGGAGCTGGAGCGGGGCCGCGCCATCGCCGGCGGGCAGTCCCCCGAGGAGAAGCCGTACGTGGAGTTCCGCGACACCCGCGCGTTCGGCGACGCGCAGCGCCGCGAGATGGGCCTCGACGACCCCTCCGGCGCGAACGGCGGAGCGGACGGCGGGAGGGACGGCGGGGCGCACCGGTCCGGGGCGGAGCCGGCGCCGGGCCCGCGCGAGCAGCGCCCCGGCGCGGGACGCTCGTAAGCGCGCGCTGACTTCGCCCGCCGGGGCCGATCCCGGGGAATCACGGGTCGCACAAGGCCGAACACGGTGAATAGGATCCTTCGCATGCTCCGTCCGGCCTACCCGATCGAGACCGAGCGGCTGGCGCTCCGGCCGTTCTGCGCGGACGACCTCGAGGGCCTGTACGCCTACCAGTCCCTGCCCGAGGTGGCGCGCTTCCTGTACTGGGAACCCCGGAACATGGAGGAGTCGCGTGCGTTCCTGAAGCAGAAGATGATGGCGTCCACCGTGGAGAAGGAGGGCGACTGGCTCGTCCTGGCCGTGGTGCGGCGGCAGACGGGCGACCTGATCGGCGAGGTGAACCTGCAGTGGCGCAGCCGGGAGCACCGGCAGGGCGAGATCGGGTACATCTTCAATCCCGCCTACCACGGCAAGGGCTTCGCGACCGAGGCCGCCGAGGTGGTGCTGCGGCTGGGCTTCGAGGGCCTGGGCCTGCACCGCGTGGTGGGGCGGCTGGACGGCCGCAACACCGCGTCCGCGCGGGTGCTGGAGCGGCTCGGGTTCCGCCGCGAGGCGCACCTGGTGCAGAACGAGCTGGTCAAGGGCGAGTGGACCGACGAGATCATCTACGCGATGCTGCGCCACGAGTGGGCGGCCCGCTCGGCGTCCTGACCGGTCAGCGGCCGGCCTGCTCGTGCAGGGTGCGGGCGAGGTCGCGGACGTGGTCGCGCAGTTCGCCGGGGCGGCGGATGGCGAACGGGAAGCCGAGCCCGGCGAGCATCTGCGCCATGCCGTCCAGTCGTTCGGCGCGCGTCTCCATCAGCACTCCGCCGTCCTGCTCGGTGAGCGTCGCGGCGGTGGCGGGGATGCGGCGCCGCGCCTCGGCGAGGGTGGTCTCCAGCAGCACCTCGACCTCGTGGGCCCACGGGACGCTCGCCAGCGACCGGGCGACCTGCCGCACGGGGTCGACGCCCGCGGGGATCTCGTAGCGGGCGGTGCCCGGCTCGGCGGAGGCGACGCGGTCGACCCGGAAGGTGCGGGTCTCGCCGCTGCGGTGGTCGTGGCCGGTGACGTACCAGCGGCCGGAGTGGAACACCAGCCCGTAGGGGTCCAGGTCGCGTTCGGTGGGCTCGCCCTGCCGGGAGCGGTACCGAAGGCGGACGCGGCGCCGCTCGCGGGTCGCGGCGGCCAGCGTGAGGACGGTCCCGATGCCCGGCACTCCCCCGGCCGCTGACGCGGCGGTGTCCGCCGTGTCCGGGGCGGGGTCGCGGGCGGGGAGGGTGAAGCCGAGCGTCTCGCGCAGGGCCTGGACCCGGTCGCGCAGCGCGGCGGGCAGGACGCGCTGCACCTTGGCGAGGGCGCTCTCGGTGGCCTGGCCGGGCAGCCCGACGCGTCGTCCGGCGAGCAGGCCGAGGACCACGGCGGCGGCCTCGTCGTCGGTCAGCATGAGCGGCGGCAGCTTGTAGCCGGGCATGAGGCGGTACCCGCCGTGGCGGCCGCGTTCGGCGACGACGGGGACGCCGAGGTCTCCCAGCCGCGCGGCGTAGCGGCGGACGGTCCGCTCGTCCACGCCGAGCCGCCGGGCCAGCTCCGCTCCGCCGATCCGGTGGTTGGCCTGCAGCAGTTCCAGCATCGCGAGGACCCGGGTCGTCGGATGCGAGGGCGAGGGATACGACACGAGATGACCCACCAAATCCGGGCGGTTCCTGTCCGGTATCGACCGTAGCGTGAAGCCGTACCCATCGAGGAAGGGACGGCTGACATGGCGACGGGCAATACGGCGGCAGGTAGTACGGCAACAGGTGACAGGGCGGCGTTCGTGCTGGTCCCGGGTTTCTGGCTCGGCGCGTGGGCGTGGGACGAAGTGGCTGCAGAGCTGCGCGCGGCGGGGCACGACGTCCGCGCGGTGACACCTACGGGGCAGGGCGAGCGGGCGGCCGAGGCCGCTCCGGGCGTCTGCGTCGACACCCACATCGCCGACATCGTGCAGGTGGTGGAGGGCGGCGGGCTGGAGCGGGTCGTGCTCGTCGCGCACAGCGGCGCGAACATGGCCGCGACGGGCGCGGCCGACCGGATCCCCGAGCGGATCGCGCGGATCGTCTACGTCGACACCGGGCCGATGCCGTCGGGCATGGCCGGCATCGACTTCCACGAGCCCGAGGCCCGCGCCGAGCTGGAGAGGCAGGTCGCCGAGGAGGGCGAGGGGTGGAAGATCCCGGTGCCGCCCTTCACTCCGGACGCCGGATCGGACGCCGATCAAGGCGAGCTGGCCGGCCTGACCGAGGAGCAGCTCGCCGTCCTGCGAGAGCGCGGTACCCCGCAGCCGTTCGGTACTGCGACGCAGCCGCTCAAGCGCCCCGACCCGCTGCCGGCGACGCCGCGGACGCTGATCGCGACCACGATCCCCCTCGCCGCGGTCAGGGCGATGGCCGAGCAGGGCCATCCGGTGTTCGCGGGGATGGCCGGGCCGGGCTGGACCTACCGGGAGCTGCCCACGGGGCACTGGCCGATGCTGTCGCGGCCGCGCGACCTGGCGGCGCTGCTCGTCGAGGCCGCCGCGCCCGGCTCCGCCGCGCGGTGACGCGCACCCGCCGGGCGTGCCGTCCCAGGGGGCGTGCGGCGCCGTTGCGAGCGTCCGACCCCTTCCGGACCTGCGCGGATGACTCACATGTTCACAGGGTGCGATGTATTTCTTGTTAATCGTGCCTGTAGATCGTTCCGGCGGAAGCGAGGACACTCTGCGGGAGTCGCGCGGCCACGGGGGTCGGGCCAGTTTCGCGAGGTGAGCAGATGACACCCTCCGTCCGCCGTCGGCCGCTCCGCTCTCCGCTGCGCCGCTCGCTGGCGGCGGGCGCGTCCGCCGCGATCCTGGCCGCCGGGGTCAGCGGGGTGGGCGTGAGCGCCGCGCACGCGGCGGCACCGCCGGCGGCGGGGGCACTGGCCGGGGCACTGGCGGCGGCTCCGGTCGCGGCGGACACCGGGGCGCGGATCACCGCCGAGCAGAAGGTCGGCACCAGGGCCGTCGACATCACGATCAACTCGCCCTCGCTCGGCCGGTCGGTGAAGACCCGCATCCTGCTGCCGAAGAACTGGAAGCGCGGCTCGCAGGCGACGTGGCCCGTCCTGTACGCCTTCCACGGCGGCCAGGACGACTACACGTCCTGGACGCGGAGCACCGACATCGAGGCGTGGGCGGCCAAGTACAACGTCATCGTCGTCATGCCCGAGGGCTCCGACGGCTCGTACGCCAACTGGTACAACTACGGCCGGGGCGGGACGCCCAAGTGGGAGACGTTCCACACCGCCGAGGTCCGCCAGCTGATGGAGCGCAACTACGGCGCGGGCGCGCTGCGCGCGGCCATCGGCAACTCCTCGGGCGGCGCGGGCGCGATGAGCTACGCGGCGCGGCATCCGGGGCTGTTCAAGTACGCGGCGTCGCTGAGCGGCGTGCTGTCGATGCGGTCGATCGGGATGCCGGCGCTGCTGATGTTCACCAACGCCGGCAACGGGCAGGACCCGTTCGCGATCTGGGGCATTCCGTGGGCCGACGACGCGAACTGGGCGGCGCACGACCCGCACGCGCTGGCGCCGAGGCTGCGCGGCACGGGCCTGTTCTTCTCCGCCGGCACGACGGGCCGGCCGGGTCCCGGCGACCCGAACGTCGCGCCGTGGGACATCGGGCTGCTGAGCGAGATCGCGGTCGGCGCCAACAACAAGGAGTTCAAGAAGCGGCTGGACGAGCTGAAGATCCCCTACACCGCGCACATCTACGGCGACGGCCGGCACAACTGGCCGGCGTGGATCCGCGAGGCGCAGTCCGTGTGGCCGGCGCTGATGAAGTCGATCGGCGCGCAGAAGGTTTGACCGTCTCCTCCCGGTGAATGACCCGGTCCGGTTCCGGGACGGCTGCGGCTGCCGTCCCGGAACCGGGCCGCCGGTGTCTCCCGGCCGCGCGGGCGGGGGTCAGCGGCGGTAGCCCAGCCCGTGCCCGAAGGGGTAGAGGGCGGTGCCGGGCTCGTCGCGGACGGGGATCGTGACGGGCAGCCGCCCGCGCGGGTTCAGCTCGCCGAACAGCGCCGCGGCCGCCGACCGCAGCGCCTCGGTCGTGTAGGAGTAGGTGGCCAGGTACGTGCCGGCCTCGGGGAACCAGGCGATGTCGTAGGGGTCGCGGACGGCGACGACCACGACGGGCGTGCCGGTGGCCACCAGCGCCTTGACGAGGTTCATCTGGCCGGGGCCGTTGTGGCCGGGCTCCTCCTTGACGTCCCAGGCGCGGTTGGTGACGGCGACGACGAGGTCCTGGCCGCGGGCGGCGGCGACGGCCTCGTCGATCTGCGCCGGGGTGGGGGCGGCGCCGGTCTGCCTGATGGTGGTGGTGGCGCCGCGGCGGGCGATCTCGGTGCCGAGCGCGGCGGTGGTGGACACGCCCCATCCGGTGACGAGGACGTCGCGGGCGCCGGGCCGCAGCGGCAGGACACCGGCGTCGTTCTTGACCAGCGTGGTGGTGCGGTCGGCGGCGCGCTGGGCGGCGGCCAGGTGCGCGGGCGACCCGACGATCTCGCCGACCTCGGCGGGGTCGGCGTAGGGGTCGCGGAACAGGCCGCGCTCGTGCTTGAGCGCCAGGATCCGGTACACCGCCTCGTCGATGCGCCGCTCGGTCAGCTCGCCGGACCGGACGGCGTCGACGACGGCGGCGAGCTGGCGGGGGAACACGCCGTTGCCGTCCTCGCCGACCGGCGGCTTGAGCAGCACGTCGACGCCCGCTTGGAGCGCGAGGACGGGGATGCGCTCGTCGCCGTACTTGGCGCGGACGCCGTCCATGTCGAGCGCGTCGGTGACGACGACGCCTCGGTAGCCGAGCCGGTCGCGCAGGATCCCGCTGAGGATGGGCCGCGACAGGGTGGCGGGGTCGCGGGAGGGGTCCAGGGACGGCACGACGATGTGCGCGGTCATGATCGAGTCGACGCCGGCGGCGATGGCGGCGCGGAACGGCGGCAGGTCGAGCCGCTCCCACTCCTCGCGGGTGTGGTCGATCTCCGGGACGCCGACGTGGCTGTCGGTGGTGGTGTCGCCGTGGCCGGGGAAGTGCTTGGCGGTGGCGGTGACCCCGGCGGAGCGGTAGCCGCGGATCTGCGCGGTGACCATGGACGCCACCAGGCCGGGGTCGGAGCCGAAGGACCGGACGCCGATGACGGGGTTGGCGGGGTTGACGTTCACGTCGGCGTCGGGCGCGTAGTTCTGGTTGACGCCGACGGCGCGCAGTTCCCGGCCGGTGATGCGGGCCAGGGCGCGGGCGTCGGCGGTGCGGCGCCCGGTGGCCAGGGCCATCGCGCCGGGCGACTGGGTCGCCGGCGGCTGGAGGCGGGCGACGATGCCGCCCTCCTGGTCGGTGGCGATCGTGGCGGGGATCCGGTGGGGCTGGGCCGCCGCGGCGCGCTGGATGCCGTTGGAGAACGCGGCGACCTGCTGGGGGTCGCGGACGTTCTCGCCGTAGTAGATGAACCCGCCGGGCCGGTAGCGGGCCATGACCTGCTCGGCGTTGTCGGCCCCGTACAGCCTGCGGTTGGCGGCGACGGCGGCGGGGTCGGACGTGTCGGCGCTGAGGCCGTGGATCTGCAGGACGAACAGCTGGGCGGCCTTCTCCTCCAGCGTCATCGACCGCAGGATCCGCATGATCGCGGGGTTCTTCCCGTGGCCGGCGCCCTGCCCGGCGCCGGGGCCGCCGGGCGGCGCGGCCTGCGCGGCGGGCGTGGTCACGGCGGTCAGCCCGGTGACGGCGAGAGCGCCCGCGGTGAGGCCGGCGAGCCACCGGCGGCGGCGCGTGCGGGGACGGTACATGTCGGCTCCCTCCGGCCCCCGAGCCTGCGGATGATCAAGGTTCCTCCCGGCACGCTAACCCCCGGCGGCGGCGCCGTCCACGGCAAGGATCGACGACACGGCGGCCGCGTCTCCCGCGCCCGTGGCCGAAACAGGGCAATTGATCATAGTTGCCGCCGGGGCTGATTATCGTTGTGCACGATCCGCTCGCGCGTGTGCCTCCCAGCCGGAGCGTGGACCTTGGAGCCTCCCGTCGGCCCGGTCGACGACACCGCGCGGCCGTCCGCCACCGCCCCGGGCGATGAGACCCCCGCCGAGACGCGTCCCGCCGATACGGAGTCCGCCGCCATGCCGGGCGGCGGCCGGTACCGGCTGCTGCGCGAGATCGGGCGCGGCGGGATGGGGCGGGTGTGGGAGGCCGACGACCGCGCGCTGCGGCGGCGGGTCGCGGTGAAGGAGGTGCTGCTGCCGGAGGGGCTGGCGTCCGAGGAGCGGCGGCGGCTGGTGGAGCGCGCGACGCGGGAGGCGCGGACGGCCGCCCGGCTGGAGCACGAGTCGATCGTGGTGGTGCACGACGTGTTCGTCCACGACGACCGGCCGTGGATCGTGATGGAGCTGGTCGACGGCGTGACGCTGCGCGAGGCGGCGCCGGTGCCGCCCGCGGAGGCCGCGCGGGTGGGCGCCGCGGTGCTGGCCGCGCTGCGCGCCGCGCACGCCGCGGGCGTGCTGCACCGGGACGTGTCGATGGGCAACGTGCTGCTGGCCGAGGACGGGCGGGTGGTCCTGACCGACTTCGGCATCGCCGTGATGGACGGGGACACGGCGCTGACCCGGACCGGGACGGTGGTCGGCAACCCCGGGCACATCGCCCCGGAGCGGCTGGGCGGCGGGCCCGTCGACGGCCGCAGCGACCTGTTCTCCCTCGGGGTGACCCTGTACGCGGCGGTGGAGGGCCGCGGCCCGTTCGCCCGGTCCGGCGACGCGGCGACGCTGGCGGCCACGCTGACCGAGCCGCCGCCGCGCCCCCGGCGGGCGGGCCCGCTGCGGCCGGTGCTGGCGGCGCTGCTGCGCAAGGACCCCGCCGAGCGCCCCGATCCGGCCGCGCTGGACCGGACGCTGCGGCGGATCGCGGCGGGCCGGCCGCGCCGCCCGCGGCTGAAGCTGCGGGGGCGGCTGCTGCCGGAGACGGCGTGGCTCGCGGCCATGGCCGTCGCCGCCGGGGTGTTCCTGCTGCCCGACGCGGTCACCGGCCCCCGGGGACCGGGCGCCTACGGCGCGGACGTCCGGCCGTGCCCGATGGCGCTGGCGGAGTTCGGGTTCGGTGCCGCCGACACGGCCGCGTCCGGTGTGCACAGCTGCTCCGGCGACCGGTACGGCCTGCGCTGGTACGAGGGGTACCGCGGCGAGCACGGCGCGCCCGGCGCGCTGCGGTTCTCCTCGGTCCGCGCCGCGCACCGCTGGCTGCGGTTCCTGAACGGGTTCGACGTGGAGCACGAGCAGCGGTACCCGTTCACCTACCAGGAGGAGTCGGCGACGCTGTCGGGGTTCGCGTCCCGGCTGGCCGCGCGGCGTCCCCGCCCGCTGGAGGGCGTGGGCGACGACGCGTTCGTCCGCGAGGTCCGCACCGAGACTTCCGCGGCGGACTCGGGCGGCGGGCTCCACCTCCTTGAGGTGACCTTCCGCGACTCCAACGTGGTGCTGAGCGTCCGCACCGAGGTGTCCGAGAGCGACGACCCCGCCGCGGTCCGCGCCGGGCTGACCGCTACCGCCGAGCAGGTCGTCGCCGTCCTGCGCGCCACCGGGAGGTGACGGGATGAACGACCGGAACGAAGGCGGCGGGCATGGGGGTGACGGGGTGACCGTGCTGCGGGAGCGGTACCGGCTGGAGGGCCTGCTGGGCCGCGGCGGGATGGGCGCGGTGTGGCGCGCGACCGACACCGCCTTGGAGCGGGAGGTGGCGGTGAAGGAGCTGCTGCTGCCCGCCGGGACGTCCGCGGGGCAGCGCGCGATGCTGGTGGAGCGTTCGCTGCGGGAGGGGCGCGCCGCCGCCCGGGTCCGCCACCCGAACGCGATCCGCGTCCACGACGTGTTCGCCGAGGACGGCCGGCCCTGGATCGTGATGGAGCTGCTGCGGGGGCACGGGCTGGACACCGAGATCCGCCGGCGGGGCGCGCTGCCGCCCGAGCGGGTCGCCGAGGTCGGCCGCGGGGTCCTGGAGGCGCTGTGCGCGGCGCACTCGCACGGCGTCGTGCACCGCGACGTCAAGCCGGGCAACGTGTTCTGCTGCGACGACGGGCGGATCGTCCTCACCGACTTCGGCATCGCCGCGATGGACGACGAGGAGAAGATCACCCGGACGGGGTATCCGATCGGCACGCCCGGCTACATCGCGCCCGAGCGGCTGCGCGGGGAGCCGGCCGAGCCGCCGTCGGACCTGTTCGCGCTGGGGGTGCTGCTGTACGCGGCGCTGGCGGGGAAGGCGCCGTTCTCCCGCAAGGAGCCGATGGCGGCGCTGGGCGCGGTGCTCACCGACACCCCGCCGCCGCCCCCGGGC
>NZ_SMKB01000429.1:0-2611 GCF_004348575.1 Actinomadura sp. 7K534 | reverse complement strand
GTGTGGGAGTCGGTGTGGGGGTCGGCGGGTCTCCGCCGGGCAGCCCCGCGTTGTAGCTGCTGAGGCCGTCCCTGCCGCCGCCGACGGCACCGCCGAACGCCCCCGATGTGGCGCCCTTGGCGATGGCGTCCCAGGTCAGCGGGTCGCCGTGGATCGCGGCCGTGGCGACCGTGCCGGCCACGCCGCTGATGCCCTCGGACAGCCCCTCCCGCAGCATGCCCCGGCCCATGTTGCCGAGCGCGGTGTCCGCGGTGTCGCCCAGGCCGGGAACCTTGCCCATGCCGTGCGAGACGCCGCCGGAGATGGCGCCGCCGATCGCGCCGTCCAGGGTGGCCGCGCCGGTCTTCTTCCAGTCGACGCCGTCACGGTTGCCCTGCGCGATCTGCACGCCCTGGACGAGCAGGTCGAGCCCGCCGCCCTCCACGGCACCGACGATGGCGCCCCTCAGCACGGCGCCGAGGAACCGCTGGCTGAGCCGCTCCAGCAGCTCCTTGGCGATCGTTCTGGCGGAGACCTGCGCCGCGACCTCCACGGCCGGGATGGCCGCCGTCGACGCGCCGAAGGTCGCGAACGCCGCCGCGATCAGGTAGGCGATCTCGATCGCCGTGATGATCAGCAGGGCGATGAACATGTACTTGGCGTACTCGATGTCGAGCGCGCCGCCGTCGAGCGTCTCGGCGAGCTGCCCGCACGACTCGACCAGTTTGGTCAGGATCTGCGGGTCGGTGGTGACCCACTGCTCCCATTTCTGGCCGAACGCCTCGGCCGCGCCGCTGTCGAGCGCGGAGCGCACGTCGGACGCGGTCTGGACGAGCTCCTGGATCAGCCCGTCGACCTCGGTTCCGGCGGTCCGCCACGCCTCGGCGCAGCGGCGCATCGCCGTTTCGTCGCCTTCGGGCCAGTCGGCGCCGATGATCCAACCCAGCCACTGGACCGGTTCCGGTATCTCGAGACCCACGGCTCAGTTCACTTCAGCCTTGAGGCGTCCTCGGCCGCCTTGTAGGTCTTGGCCATCTGGTCCACGCCCTTCTTGATGCCTTCGAGACCGTCCTTGAGCTTGGGAAACGACTCCTGGACGCTCGTGGCCGGCTGCTTGTAGCCCTGCGCGAACGTCTTGCCGGTCTCGTCGGCTCCCCAGCACTCGCCCTCGGCGCTGAGCGCGGAGCTGAGCCGGTCGTAGATCGCCTTGAGCTGGCCGGCGCCCGTCTTGAATCCCTCGCCCGCGCGCTTCAGTTCCTCTGTGTCGACCTCTAGGTGCTCGTAGGTCATGGCGGCAGGATCCCCAGTCGTTCGCGGACGGCGTTGATGTCGTCGGGGCGTTCGGGCAGCAGCTTGGCGATGTCGAACCCGTGCTCGGCCCCACCCTCGGGGGCGAGCCCCTGCATCGCCTCGCGTATCAGGTTGGTGACCTCTGTCTGCGCGGCCTTGGTCGCCTCCATGATCGCCTCGGCGAGCTCCGTGGCGCCGAGCCTGCGCTGGACGCGTGGATCGAGGTCGAGCGAGGCCAGCCGGCCCTGCCGGTCGACCTTGACGCGCACCATGCCGTCGGCGGCCTCGGCCTCGGCCTCGATGGCCTCCAGCTTGGACTGCATCTCCTGGATCTGCCGGCGCTTCTCCTGGTACGTCTGCAGGAGTTCGTCGATATGCGCCTGCCATTCAGCGCGCACAGGCACCCCTCTGTTCGTCGGGAGCTTGGGAAGCCCGCGACCGCGCACGATCACAGGTACACAGAGATTGATCATTTATAGAGCCATGGCTGGCTTTGTCGCAACCCGCCCCGGACAGTCCGTAGCGTGGGGGTGAGGCCACTGACGTTGTGGAACACTTCGGGGACCGCGCGGTGCGCCGCGCAGGCCGAGCCGGAGACCGGGAAAGGGTGGGTGGACGATGCGCAGGAAGCCGAACATCTGCGATGCCTGCGTGCGGTTGCAGAAGAGGTCCAACCCGGGGAGCACTAGCTCGCTTGACCGGTGGATCCCCTATTGCGACGCCTTTCCGGAACGCGTGCCGAACGAGATCTACCGCGCCGGGTTCGATCACCGGAACCCGTTCGAGGGCGACCGGGGCATCCGGTTCGAGTTGCGTCCCGGCGGGGAGCGGGCCCTGGCCGCGTACGAGGCTTCGATCGCCGGGCGGCAGGGCGCCCGGGGCGCCGATTCCGGCCAGAGCGGCTGACCCCGGTCGGTGCGGCCGGGGAGTCCTCCGCCTTGCCGAGGTGAGGGGCATCGTCGCTCCGGGAGGTCTCACGGGCTGGGGGCGCACGGGGTTGAGGACAGGCTAGCGGGAGCCCTTGGCGGTTTCAGGGGTTAGACGGCCGGATAGGGCTTTTGGTTCGGTGAGACCCTTGTACGGAAAGCTCCTAGGCTGTGGGGCACGGGCCCCCGCCCGGTCCGGTGTGCACGGGGCGAGGCTCTCGTAGGCTGACCGGGTGAAAGGGGGGCGGGTGACCGACTCCAGTTGGCAGCAGGCCGTCCTGAGCGACGTCGGCGTTTCGCGGCGTGGGCTCCAGGTGCTCGACGAGGCGCCGACCAGCGTCGCGCAGCCGTCCTGGGGAGCCGACGCGCCGCGTCCGGCGGCTGAGCAGCGGCCCGCGCCCGTGCCCGTACCGGGC
>NZ_SMKB01000428.1:0-2616 GCF_004348575.1 Actinomadura sp. 7K534 | reverse complement strand
GGGGCGGCCGGTGCGGCGGGGGCGGAGTCGGGCACCCGTGGTCAGCCGGTAACGTGGCCGAGCCAACGCGAAAATATCCCCGGTAGGCGGATCGAGACCCGGAGTTTCATGGGGTACGACGTCAAACTTGTTAAGTCGGCCGAGGTTGCGGAGAGCAAGAAGGATCGGGATCCCTTCTTCGATAACGCCCGCTTTCTTGCCGTGGTCCTCGTCGTCGTCGGGCACACGGTGACGCTGTTCCCCCCGAATGACGCGACACATCCCGCGGTGCTGCTGCTGCAGACCTTCCGGATGCCGCTGCTGATCATCATCACCGGTCATCTGGCGCGCAACTTCGTGTTCGACGACTCCAAGGTGCGCGGGCTGGTGACCGGGCTCGCCCTGCCCTACCTGATATTCGAGTTGTTCTACGCCACCTACGCGTGGGCCACCGGTGCGGCCGCCTTCAACCTGCAGATCCTGCTGCCGACCTACCTGATGTGGTTCCTGATGTCGGTGATCATCTGGCGGTTGACCGTTCCGTTCTGGCGGAACGTCCGCTGGCCGCTGGCGATCGCCGTGGCGCTCACCCTCATCTCCTACACCCACGAGATGCCCCACGAGCTGACGCTCCGGCGGCTCTTCGCGCTGCTCCCGTTCTTCGTCCTGGGCGTGTGCCTGCAGCGCAAGCACATCAAGTTCCTGAAGAAGCCCGGGATGTCCGCGGTCGGCGTCCTCGTCCTGGCCGCGGGCGTCACCTTCTACTACACGGGCGGACGCTACGTCCCCGAGTACTGGACCTACTGGGACCGGGGCTACCAGTGGCTGGGCGTCAGGGCCTTCCCCGGAGTCTTCATCCACCTGGGCGTGCTGACCCTCGCGACGCTACTCGCCGGGGCCGTCCTGTCGCTGGTCCCCAGCCGGCGGACCTGGTTCACCCCGTTCGGCACCAAGACCATGTACGCCTACCTGCTGCACGGCCTCGGCGTCATGACCGTGGTCTACTTCGGTCTCCACCGGACCGCTTTCGTGCAGACCGTCCCGGGCGTGCTGATCAGCGCCGTCGCGGCCGCGGCGGTGGCCACCCTGCTGTGTACCCCGCCGGTCGTCAGGGCCACCCGCTGCCTGATCGAGCCGAGGGCGGAGTGGCTGTTCCGCCGCCGCACCCCGCCGCCCCCGGCGGCCTCGAACCACGGCGGCTCGCGGACGCCGACCACGTGCAGCATGTCGGCCGGTGCGTCCGCGAGGACGCGGGCCATGGCGGGACGGTCGTCCCGCCATGGCGGTCCCTCCTCGTAGTCGCCGGGGCCGGCCGGTCAGTCCCACATGCCCGGCTCGTAGCCGCCGGCGGGCTGCCGGGTGATGACGTTCATGCGGTTGAACGTGTTGAGGAGGGCGATGAGGCACACCAGGGCGGCGAGCTGCTCCTCGTCGTAGTGCTTGGCGGCGTTCGCCCAGACCTCGTCCGGGACGCCGCCGGCCCCGTCGGCGATGCGGGTGCCCTCCTCGGCGACCTCCAGGGCCGCCCGCTCGGCCTCGGTGAAGACCGTGGCCTCCCGCCAGGCCGCGACCAGGTTGACGCGCAACGGGGTCTCCCCGGCATGGGCGGCGTCCTTGGTGTGCATGTCGACGCAGAAGCCGCAGCCGTTGATCTGGCTGACGCGGATCTTCACCAGCTCCTGCGTGGTCGCCGGCAGCGGTGAGTTCTGGACGATCTTGTCGGCTGACTGGAGGTGCTTGATCAGCTTGGGCAGGGTGGCGGATGCGAAGTAGTCCAAGCGAGCGTCCACGGTGCTCTCCTTACGGTGTCGTCTGTTCCACCCCTACTGACGGGGCGGCCCGGCCAGATGTGACACCGGGCGGGCACCACGCACGCCGGCACGCGGCGGTCGAGCCCTGTTAAACGCCGGACTCAAGAAGCTTTCCGATGATTTGAGGCGCCATTGGCCTGCGGTACGCCTGACCTGGGCGTAGTGCGCCTAATGTGGCGGGATGTCCAATGTCATTCCACGTCAGCGCGTCATCGACGGCGCGGCCCGGTTGTTCGGAGAGCTCGGCTACGACAGCACGCCCCTGCAGCTCATCGCCGATGCGCTGGGCGTGAGCACCTCGACGATCATGAAGGTCGTCGGGGACAAGCGCACGCTCTACATGGAGGTGATGCGGCAGGCGTTCGAGGCGGAGTGGACGGCGCTGGACACGGCCGTGGCGCAGGCCGGCGGCGGCCAGGCCGCGGTGCACGAGATCATGGACGCCTATCTGGACTTCCACGTCGCGAACCCGCAGAACCGCGCGCTGTGGGCGCACCGCTGGGTCGCCGACGCCGCCGACCTCTCCGAGCTCGAGGACCGCTATGCCCGGCCCCTCTTCGACCTGGTGGCCGCCAAGATCAAGGGCTCGGTGCCGCCCGACGTCGACACCTACTACCTGCTCGGCACGATGGTCTGGTGCGTGCACGGCTTCCTGGGCTCGGGCCTCCTCGACCGCCCCCGGGGCATCCGGAGGGCCGACGACCCGGTCGCCGTCGAGTCCTTCCGGCGGCACCTCCACGTGCTGATGGACCGCCTGCTCGCACCGCAGGCCCCGCCCCCGGCAGGCCGTCCCCGGGCGATGGCGAGCAACTGACCCGCCCACCGA
>NZ_SMKB01000427.1:0-2694 GCF_004348575.1 Actinomadura sp. 7K534 | reverse complement strand
CTCCCGCCCGACGAGGAGGCCATGACCGAGCTGCTGTCGGAGCAGCGCGGCGGGCCCGTCCGGCTCCGCGTCCCGCAGCGCGGCGACAAGAAGGCCCTGCTGGAGACCGTCGCCCGCAACGCGCACGAGGCGCTCAAGCTGCACAAGACGCGCCGCACGTCCGACCTGACGACCCGCAGCCGCGCCCTCCAGGAGATCCAGGACGCGCTGGAGCTGGACGAGGCGCCGCTGCGCATCGAGTCCTACGACGTGTCGAACCTGCAGGGCACGAACGTCGTCGCGTCGATGGTCGTGTTCGAGGACGGCCTGGCCCGCAAGGGCGAGTACCGCCGGTTCACGATCAAGGCCGTCGAGGGCCAGGACGACGTCCGCTCCATCCACGAGGTCATCACCCGCAGGTTCAAGCGCTACCTCGCCGAGACCGAGAAGACCGGCGAACTGGACCACCTCGGGGACGCCGCCGACCCCGAAGAGGGTGCGCACCAGCCGATCGACCCCGAGACCGGGCGGCCGCGCAAGTTCGCCTACCCGCCCAACCTGGTGCTCGTCGACGGGGGCCCGCCGCAGGTCGCCGCCGCGCAGCGGGCGCTGGACGAGCTGGGCGTCGACGACATCGCGGTCTGCGGCATCGCCAAGCGGCTGGAGGAGCTGTGGCTGCCCGGCGAGGCCGACCCGGTCGTCCTCCCGCGCAACAGCGAGGGCATGTTCCTCGTCCAGCGGATCCGCGACGAGGCCCACCGCTTCGCCATCACCTTCCACCGGCAACGGCGATCCAAGTCCATGACGATGAGCGAACTCGATAACGTTCCTGGTCTGGGCCCGGCGCGCCGCGCGGCGCTGCTGAAACACTTCGGCTCGCTGAAGCGGCTGAAGGACGCGACGCCCGAGCAGGTCGCCGAGGTCCCGGGAATCGGCATGCGCAGCGCCGAGGGCATCGTCGCGGCCCTGCACGGCGCCGGGGTCCCGCCGGGACGGCCCGGCGCGCGCGGCGGGGACGGCGGCGGCATCGGCGCCGGCGTGGACGGGGAGCACAGGGGGAGGCGGTCATGAGCACCGAGACGAAGATCCCGGACATCGTGATAATCACCGGCATGTCCGGAGCGGGCCGCAGCACCGCGGCCAAGTCGCTGGAGGACCTCGACTGGTTCGTGGTCGACAACCTGCCGCCGGGACTGCTGGCCACGATGGCCGACCTCGGCGGCCGGGTGAAGGACGCGGTGCCCCGCATCGCCGTCGTCGTGGACGTGCGCAGCCGCGCCTTCACCGAGGACCTGCACTCCTCGATCGCGGAGCTGGAGGCCCGTGGCGTCCACCCCCGGGTCGTGTTCCTGGAGGCGAGCGACGCCGACCTGGTGCGCCGCTTCGAGAGCGTGCGCCGGCCCCACCCGCTGCAGGGCGACGGGCGCCTCGTCGACGGTATCGCGCGGGAGCGCGAACTGGTCCGCGAGGTCCGCGCCGAGGCCGACCTGGTGATCGACACCAGCGGCCTCAACGTGCACGAGCTGCGCAACAAGATCATCGGGTTCTTCGGCAACGACACCGGCGAGTCCAGCCTGCGCGCGACCGTCGTGTCGTTCGGCTACAAGTACGGCCTGCCGGTCGACGCCGATCTCGTCGTCGACTGCCGGTTCCTGCCGAACCCGCACTGGGTGCCGGAGCTGCGGCCGAAGACGGGCCGCGACACCGCCGTCCGCGACTACGTGCTCGGCCAGCGCGGCGCCAAGGAGTTCCTGGACGCCTATGCCGAGGTCCTGCGCCTGCTGTCCGCCGGGTACGAGCGGGAGGGCAAGCACTACGTGACCCTCGCCGTGGGCTGCACCGGCGGCAAACACCGTAGTGTGGCCATGGCGGAACAGATCGCCGCCCGCCTGCGGGACGAGGGCATCGAGGTGCAGGTCGCCCACCGTGACCTCGGCCGCGAGTGACGCCCGCCCGGAACCCGGCGCGGGCCCCGCACGAGGAGAGCAGGAAAACGGCACGGTGAAGCCCAACGGCCCGAAGGTCGTCGCGCTCGGCGGCGGCCACGGCCTCTACGCCTCGCTGTCGGCACTGCGCCGCGTCACCGACCGGCTGACCGCGATCGTGACCGTCGCCGACGACGGCGGCTCCAGCGGACGCCTCCGCCGCGAGCTCGGCGTGCTGCCGCCCGGCGACCTGCGGATGGCGCTCGCCGCGCTGTGCGGCGACGACGAATGGGGCCAGACCTGGCGGGACGTCGTCCAGCACCGCTTCCGCAGCCAGGGCGACCTGCGCGACCACGCCGTCGGCAACCTCCTCATCGTCGCGCTGTGGGAACTCCTCGGGGCCGGCGCCGCCGACGCGCCCGGCGGCTCCACCGTCGCCGGGCTCGACTGGGTCGGGCGGCTGCTCGGCGCGCACGGCCGGGTGCTGCCGATGGCCGCGGTCCCGATGGACATCGTCGCCGAGGTCCGCGGCGCCGACCCCGCCCGCCCCGACGAGATCACCCACGTCAAAGGGCAGGTCGCCTGCGCGAAGACGCCCGGCACCGTGCTCGGGGTGTCGCTCGTGCCCGCCGACCCGCCCGCCTGCCCCGAGGCCCTCGCCGCCGTCGAGGACGCCGACTGGATCGTGTTCGGCCCCGGCTCCTGGTTCACCAGCGTCCTGCCCCACCTGAAGGTCCCGGCCCTGGCGCGCGCCCTCACCGCCACCCGCGCCCGCCGCGCCGTCGCGCTC
>NZ_SMKB01000426.1:0-2754 GCF_004348575.1 Actinomadura sp. 7K534 | reverse complement strand
C
Source organism: Actinomadura sp. 7K534 (assembly GCF_004348575.1). Classification (NCBI taxonomy): domain Bacteria; kingdom Bacillati; phylum Actinomycetota; class Actinomycetes; order Streptosporangiales; family Thermomonosporaceae; genus Actinomadura; species Actinomadura sp. 7K534. The sequence goes on along the minus strand of NZ_SMKB01000426.1, from coordinate 2,753 downwards.
CGGAATGCGTGGTGGGGCGCGGTTAGCGTGCGGGCATGGCGCAGCCGTCCGGCGACACGCCCGCCGACGTCCCGCCCGGGATCCGCGCCTCACCGGACGGCGGCGGCGCGCACAGGATGCCGCCCTGGCTGCCGAAGGCGTTCGTGCTCGCCGGGGCCGTCGTGCTGGGCTTCATGGCGCTGCTGTGGCTGCTGCAGCGGCTGCGGGAGCTGCTGCTGCTCCTGCTGATCTCGCTGTTCCTGTCGTTCGCGATCGAACCGGCCGTCAACTGGCTGGCCCGGCACCGGTGGCGGCGCGGCCCCGCCACCGCAGTGATGTTCCTGGTCATCGGGGTGCTGGGCGCGGGGTTCCTCGGCGGCATCGGGTCGCTGCTGGCCCTGCAGGCCGCCAACCTCATCGAGGGGTTCCCCGGATACGTCCGCCAGGTCACCGGATGGATCAACTCCACCTTCGGCACCGACCTGCGGCAGGACAACCTGCTGGAGCGGCTGCCCACCGTCACCGGCGGCATGTCGCGGTACCTGTCGTCGCTGGCGACCAACGTGCTGGGGATCGGCGCCACCGCGTTCGGCGTGGTGTTCAAGGCCCTCGGCGTGCTGCTGTTCACCTTCTACCTGTCGGCCGAGGGCCCGCGGTTCCGCCGGACGGTGTGCTCGCTGCTGCCGCCCCGCCACCAGCTGCAGGTGCTGCGGGCCTGGGAGATCGCCGTCAACAAGACCGGCGGGTACATCTACTCGCGCGGGCTGCTGGCCCTGGTCTCGGGCATCGCGCACTACGCCGTCATGGCCGGGCTCGGCGTCCCCTACGCGGCCGTCCTGGCGGTGTGGGCCGGGGTGGTGTCGCAGTTCATCCCCGCCATCGGCACCTACCTCGCCGGCGCGGTGCCCGTGCTGATCGCGCTGACCGTGGGGGCCTCGACCGCGCTGTGGATGCTGCTGTTCATCCTCGGCTACCAGCAGCTCGAGAACTACCTGCTGCAGCCCCGCATCACCGCCCGCACCGTCGACGTCCACCCCGCCGTCGCGTTCGGGCTCGTCCTGGCCGGCGCCGCCGTCGCCGGGCCCATCGGGGTGCTGCTGGCCGTGCCGTTCGGCGCGACCCTCCAGGCGTTCGGCAGCGCCTTCGTCCCCCGGTACGGCGTCGAGGAGCACCCGCTGACCGAACCCGACCCGCCCGGCGGGCACTGGTGGCGCTGGCTGCGCCGCAACTGAACCGCCGGGCACTGAACCGGCCGGGCTCCGAATCGGCCGGGGCGGTGACCTGGTCCGGTCAGCGGCGCCGCGCGGCCCGCGGCGACCGCTTATTTTCGGGGGATGGCGGAGTTCGCGCGGCGGAACCTGTGGCTGCTGCTGGCGGTCGCCGTCGCGGTCGCCGGATCGGCGGCCTGGCACCTGAGCACCGGCCCCGAACGCGTCGACTGGCTGCCGCCGCGGACCACCGGGCAGGACTGGTACCCGGTGTGCGAGGGGACGGCGTTCACCCGCGCCGCCGCCTACCGGGGCGGCGGACCCCACCCGATCGTGATCTACGGCGGGATCGGCGCGGGCGCCGGCGCCTCCGAGGACCCCGACAAGCCGCCGTCCACGTGGCAGCCCGGCACCCCAGCGCAGGTGCGGCTGGTGTCGTGCGCGGAGCCGATCGGGGAGCGCGGCGGGCTGGAGGAGGTCGCGAGCTGCCCGAAGTACGCCAGGCGCACCGTCTTCAGCTACGCGCCCGCCTGCACCGCGTCGATGTACCGGACGCGGTACCTGGTCCGGCTGCTGGAGGCCCGCACGGGGCGGGAGGTGCGCCGCTTCGAGATCACCGGCGCCGACGAGGTGTGCCCCGCCAACCCGCCCCAGCGGACCTTCATGCTGCAGACGGGGATCCTGCCGTCGCAGTACCGGGCGGTGCTGGCCCCCTACGTCGAGGGCCCCGCCCGCTGAGAGCGCGCCCAGTCCGGCATGCGCCGCCACGCCCGGACCGCGCGCGGCGCCAGCGTCACCGCCGTCCACACGACCGCGGCCGCCGGAACCCACGCCACCGGCGCGCCCGTCACCGCGAACTTCACCAGCACCGCCGCCAGCACCGCCGGCGCCGCGAGCACCGCCGCCTGCCAGCCGCGCCGGTCCCGGCGCGCCGGGCGGATCAGCGCGACCGCCGTCACCGCGCCCAGGCCGAGCGCCCACGCCAGCCGCGGCCAGTACGGGGCGGGGTCGCCGCCGGTCGACGCGAGTGCCGCCACCCCCGCCATCACCGCCAGCGCACCCGCCAGCCGCAGCAGAGCCCGCCCCGGGCTCACCCTGCCGGGCACCCAGGACGCCGCCTCGCCGTGCACCGCCGGAGTCGGCATCAGCAGTCGCCCTCCAGCATGCACGGGGAGATCGACGGCAGCGGGACCTGCGGCACCAGCGTCGGCGGCGGGGTCGGCAGTAACGTCGGCACCCCCGGCTGCAGGAACGTCGGCTCCGCGGGCGGCTCGGGCGTCCCGGTGCGGGGGGCCACCGCCGGCACCACCTCGGCGTCCAGGCCCGTGCACCCGCGCAGCGGCACCGACACCACCGCCAGCACGCCCACCGCCACCAGCGCCGCGCGGGCCGGCCGCCACCAGCGCGGATCGTCCGCAGGCGGCGGCGCGGACGGCGCGGTCAGCTCGGGATCGCGCAGCGCCTCGCGCGCCCGCTCGGCGGTCGTGCGGCGCGCCGGGTCGGCGGCCAGCAGCCCCATCACCAGCTCCGTGAGGCGGGGCGGGCCCGGGGGCCTGTCTCCTATAC
>NZ_SMKB01000425.1:0-2756 GCF_004348575.1 Actinomadura sp. 7K534 | reverse complement strand
CCTCCCACCCGCGGATCCCCTTCCACCCGCCGATCCGCTTCCGCCCGTTGAGGCGCCGGCACCCGCGGCGGGACCTCCGGTGATGTGGGCTCCTGCGCGCAAGCCGCTGCTCATCGCCGGGGCGGCGACCGGGGCGATCGCGCTGGCGGCGGTGCTGCTGGCGGCGCTGTCCCCGGACCCGCCCCGGAAGGCGTCCGGGCCGCCCGCGGCGGCGAGCCCGGCGCCGGAGCGCCCGGCGGCGACCGCCTGCGCGGTGGCGTACCGGATCGACGGCACCTGGCCGCAGGGCTTCCAGGCCACGGTGCGGATCACGAACCTCGGTTCCGGCGAGATCGACGGGTGGGAGCTCGGCTTCGAGTTCCCCGACGGCCAGGCGATCACCCAGCTGTGGAACGGCAGCCAGGTCCAGCAGGGGTCGTCGGTCAGGGTGACGGCGGCCGACTGGAACCGGTCGATACCGCCGGACGGGTCGGCCGAGTTCGGGTTCCTCGGCCGGCAGGACGGCGCCAACGGCCGACCGGCCCGCTTCACCCTCAACGGCGGGGAGTGCCGGGACTGAGCCCGCGCCGATCTGGGAGCGCTCCCAACTCATCTTCGCAGGTCAGCGGGGTCAGCGCGGAATCGGTGCGGCGCACACTATTGTGTCGCGGCTCACCGAAGGCTTAGCATCCGGGCAATCGAAGCGCTTCGACAATGCTTCGACTCCCACCCCGGAGGAGACCATGATCAAGGCAGGCAGGAGCGCGGCGGTCCTCGCCGCACTCGCCGCGGCGGCCCTGTCGCTGACCGCGTGCGGCGGTGACGACGGCGGATCCGGCGGCAAGGAGCTGAAGCTCTGGCACTACGAGGCCCCCGACAGCGCCATGGGCAAGGCGTGGAGCGAGGCGGTCAAGGAGTTCGAGGCGGCGCATCCGGGCGTGAAGGTCACGTTCGAAGAGAAGGGCTTCGAGCAGATCCAGAAGACCGCGCCGATGGTGCTGAACTCCAAGGACGCCCCCGACGTCATGGAGTACAACAAGGGCAACGCGACCGCCGGGATGCTGTCCAAGCAGGGGCTGCTCACCGACCTCACCGCCGAGGTCGGGAAGCGCGGCTGGGACAAGCTGATCAGCCCGAACGTCCAGGTCACCGCCAAGTACGACGCCAAGGGCACGATGGGCGGCGACAAGTGGTACGGCGTCCCGAACTACGCCGAGTACCTGCAGATCTACTACAACAAGGACCTCTTCGAGAAGCACGGCGTCGAGATCCCGACGACGTTCGACCAGCTGGTCGCGGCCATGGACGCGTTCGTCGCGAAGGACGTCACTCCGTTCACCAACGCCGGCGCCGAGTACATGGCGCACCAGTTCGTCTACCAGCTGGCCCTCGACAGGGCCGACCAGAACTGGGTGGACGCCTTCCAGCGCTACACCGGCAAGACGGACTTCAACGACGCCGCCTGGACGTACGGGGCGAGCACGTTCGCCGACTGGGTGAAGAAGGGGTACATCGCCAAGAACTCCGTCAGCCTCAAGGCGGAGGACGCGGGCGTCGCCTTCATGAAGGGCGAGTTCCCGATGATGTTCTCCGGGAGCTGGTGGTTCGGGCGCGTCGCCGCGGAGGCGGACTTCGAGTGGGAGACCTCGGTCTGGCCCGGCGCGAAGATGACGCTCGGCTCCGGCGGGAACCTGTGGGTCGTCCCCGAGGGGTCGGAGAACAAGGAGCTCGCCTACGACTTCATCGACATCACGATGAAGAAGGGGATCCAGAACACCCTCGGCAACGCGGGCGGCATCCCGGTCGCGGCGGACCCGGCCGCGATCACCGAGCCGAAGGCCAAGAAGCTGATCGGCGACTTCGACGGGCTGGCGGAGTCCGGCGGGCTCGCGTACTACCCGGACTGGCCGGTCGCCGGCTTCTACGACGTGTGGGTGTCGCAGACGCAGAAGCTCATGAACGGCACCGCCCCGGCCGAGGTGCTGGAGGGCGTGCAGAAGTCCTACGACGGCGGCCTGCCGAAGTGACCTCGCGGGGCCGGAGCGGGTCGCGGGAGCGGTGGGCGTACGCGCCCTACCTGCTCCCGGGCCTGCTCCTCTTCACCGCCGTCATCGGCGTGCCGTTCCTGATGAACATCGGGGCGAGCTTCACCGACTGGACGGGCGTCGGGACCCCGGAGTGGATCGGGCTCGGCAACTACCGGGAGCTGGCGCGGGACGAGCAGTTCTGGGCGTCGTTCGGGCACAACGCCCTGATCATCGTCGGGATGGCGGTCGTCCCCACGATGATCGGGCTGGTGCTCGCCTCGGTGCTGACCGACCTGATCGGCCGGCACTTCGGGGCGCGGACCGCGAGCGTCCTGCGCGCCTGCATCTACCTGCCGCAGGTCCTGCCGATCGTCATCGCGGGCGTGGTGTGGAGCTGGCTGCTGGCCCCCGAGGACGGCGCGGTCAACGCGCTGCTGGACGCGGTGGGCCTCGGCTCCCTCGCGCACGACTGGCTCGGCGACCCGGCCACGGCGCTGTGGAGCGTCATCGCGGTGATGGTCTGGATCCAGATCGGCTTCCCGCTGGTGATCTTCATGTCGGGGCTGCAGCGGGTCGACCCGTCGCTGTACGAGGCGGCGGAGATCGACGGGGCCTCCTGGACGCGGCGCTTCTGGCACATCACGATCCCGCAGATCCGGCCGGAGATCTTCGTCGTGCTGCTGTGGACGACGATCGCCGCGCTCAAGGCGTTCGCGCACATCTTCGTGCTGACGAAGGGCGGGCCGGGCG
>NZ_SMKB01000424.1:0-2782 GCF_004348575.1 Actinomadura sp. 7K534 | reverse complement strand
GCGTGGGGGACCGGGTGCGGGGTGCTCAGGTGGCGTTGATCATCGGGGCCGACGAGGCGGCGCTGGAGCTGGCGGCCGCGGAGGTGGCGTACTCCCGGCGCCATGGGCTGATCGGCGCGCTGCCGAACGTCCTGCAGACGCTGGCGCAGGCGCAGATCGCGGTCGGCCGGCACGCGGACGCGGAGGCCGCCGTCGCCGAGGCGATCGCGCTGGCCCGCGACACCGGCCGCCCCCATCGCGAGGGACGGCTCGGCGCCGTCCTGGCCCGGCCGGCGGCGATCGAGGGCGACGAGGCACGGCTCCGGGAGCTGATCGCCAAGACGCCCCCACCGGGCGACGGTCTCGCCGCGAGCGCGCTCGCACTGCTCGACCTCGGCCTAGGCCGCTACGACGACGCGCTACGCCGCCTCGAAGAGCTGGCCAACGGCCATCAGAGGCACAGCGCAGCCAGCGTCACCGCCATCCCGGACCAGGTCGAGGCGGCCGTGCGTTCCGGTCAGCTCGACCTCGCCCGCACGGTGTTCGCACGTTTCCGCACCTGGGCCGAGGCAGGGGGACAGACCTGGGCTCTCGCCGTGTCCCTGCGCTGCAAAGCCCTGCTGACGGACGACGAGGAACCGTACGCACGCGCCGTCCAGCTACACGAGCGGTCGACGCGGCCGTTCGAGCGGGCACGCACCGAACTCCTCTACGGCGAATGGCTACGGCGGGCACGCCGCCGCTCCGACGCCCGTACACCGCTCCGGTCCGCGGCGGAGATCTTCGAGCGCCTCCGCGCCGCCCCCTGGCTGGACCGCACGCGCGCCGAACTGCGGGCCACCGGTGAGTCCGGACCGGCCGTCCCCACGGCCCCGGACCTCCTGGACCGTCTCACCCCGCAAGAACTCCAGGTCGTCCGCCTCGCGGCGTCCGGAACGAGCAGCCGCGAGATAGCCGCCCAGCTCTTCCTGAGCCCGCGCACGGTCGAATACCACCTCTACAAGGCGTATCCCAAGCTCGGCATCTCGTCCCGCAAGGAGCTGGCCAACCTCGCCTTGGAGCCAGCCTGACTACGACAGGGTGCGCCCCAGGAAGTCCACGGTGAGGTGCCACGCTCGCTCTGCGGGTTCCGGCTGGTAGAACATCGGGGCCTTCCGGTTGTGGAACGCGTGCCCGCCGTCCTCCTGGACGTGGATCTCCATGCCGTCCCGTCCGTCCACCGCCTGCTCGACCTTGGCGACGTCCTCCCTGGGGATATAGGGGTCGTCGCCGCCGAAGTGGAACTGGACCGGCCCCCGAACCGCGTCGATCTTGTCCAGGGCGCCCGGCACACCCGAACCGTAGAACGACACCAGCGCATCGAGCTCGGTCTGGGCGGCCAGCAGGTACGCGAGCGTCCCGCCGAAGCAGAAGCCCAGCGCACCGACCTTCCCTACGCCCGGCAGCCCCCTCAGGACGGCCAGCGCCGCCGCCGCGTCGTCGACCCCCTTGTCCCAGTCGAACCGGGACACCATCGACACCCCCTGCGGAAGCGCCTCCTCGTCGTGCCGGACCGCCCACCCCGGCTCGATCCGCCAGAACATGTCGGGCGCCGCCACGACGTACCCGAGCGCCACCAGATCCTCGGCGACCGCCTCCATGTACTCGCCGACCCCGAAGATCTCCTGCACGAGCAGGACGCCCGGGCCCCCGCCCTCCGGCGCCCACACGTGCAGGCTGAACTCACCGTCCGGAACAACGACCTTCTCAGTACGCCTCATATCACCCGATGATCGCGTAAACGGCGCTCGCCCGCGCGACGGTCGCCGAATCCACCGTCATGTCGATCTCCGCGAACGCCAGCGTCCGCCCCAGCTTCGTCACCTCGACCCCGACCAGGACGTCCTTCCCGACCACGGGCCGCTGGAACGACGTGCTCAACTGCACCGTCGTCATGGGGACGAACCCGCCCTTCGCCCCCGAAACGGCAATGACCACCGCCGTGTCGGCAGCGGCCATCAACGCCTGCCCGGACAGCGCCCCGCCCTCCCGGGCCAACCTGTCGGACCACGGCAGCCGCAGCACCGCCGTCCCGTTCCCCACCTCCTCCACGACGAGCCCGAGGTCGAGCACCCAGGGCGCGAAATTGTCGCGCAGAATCTCCTCAGCCTTCACCGTCACACCCGACATGATGCACGCTGAGGGCATGCACGAGGAGATCTTCCTGCCGTCGACCTACACGACCGGGGTCCCGTACGAGACCTTCGGGAAGCTGCGCGCCGAATCCCCGGTCGCCTGGATCCCCGAACCCGCCGTCGGCCCCTGGCCGGCCGGCCCCGGCTACTGGGCGGTCTTCCGGCACGCCGACGTCAAGCACGTCCTGCGCTCCCCGGACCTGTTCTCCTCGAACCTCGGCGCCACCCAGATCCGCGACCCCGACACGCCCGAGGACCTCGCCTTCGTCCGCGCGATGATGCTCAACCAGGACCCACCCGACCACTCCCGCCTGCGCCGCATCGTCGCCGCCGCCTTCACCCCCCGCGCCGTCCGCGCCCTCGAGGACACGATCAGCGCCCGGGCCCGCACCTTGATCACCTCGGCCCTGAACGAGGACACCGACTTCGTCGAACTGGCGGCCGACCTCCCCGTCTGGACGCTGGCCCACATCATGGGCGTCCCCGACTCCGACCGCCGCCTCCTCTACGACTGGTCGTCCCGCGTCATCGGCTACCAGGACGACGAGTACGCCGGCCTCTCCACCGCCGACGCCGCCTCGATGAGCCCGATGGCCCGCGAAGCCGTGAAGTACCGCCCCACCCTCACC
>NZ_SMKB01000423.1:0-2784 GCF_004348575.1 Actinomadura sp. 7K534 | reverse complement strand
CCTCGCGGGTGCCGCGCGGCGGCCGTCAGCGCCGACCTGGGCACCCGCGAGGGGGTGGCGCGGGCGGCGGAGGAGGCGGCGGCCGCGTTCGGGGAGCCGGACATCCTGGTGAACTCGGCGGGGTTGAACCTGCGGCCTCCGATGGGCGAGCTCGGCGACGAGGTGTGGGACGCCACGATGGCGGTGAACCTGGAGGCGCCGTTCCTGCTCGGGCGGCGGTTCGGGCCGGGGATGGCCGAGCGGGGCTTCGGGCGGCTGATCCACATCTCCTCGCAGCAGGCGTTCCGGGCGTCGCTGACCAGCGGCGCGTACGGGGTGTCCAAGGCGGGGCTGGTGGCGCTGGCGCGGTCGCAGGCCGAGGCGTGGTCGCCGCGGGGCGTCACCGCCAACACGCTGGTGCCGGGGTTCGTGATGACGCCGCTGAACGCGCGGGTCGCGGCGGACCCGGAGCTGGTGCGGGCGCTGGCCGGGCGCACGCTCACCGGCCGCAACGGGCTGCCGGAGGACTTCGCGGGCGCGGCGGTGTTCCTGGCCTCGCCGGCCGCCGGCTATGTCACCGGCCAGTCGATCTTCGTGGACGGCGGGTTCTCCGCGCACTGACGCGCCGTCAGCGGGCGGGCGGGCCGAACAGGCCGGTGGCCGCGACGGCCTCGGCGGCGTCCGCGGCGTGGACGATGCCGGGGGCGGGCCTGCCGTCGTGGTCGAGGACGCGCCAGCCGCCGATCTGCACGACCGGGACGGCGGCGCGCATCGCCAGGGCCAGTTCCGACAGCGTCCCCCAGGACCCGCCGATGACGATGACGGCGTCGGCGGCGTTGACGATCACGTTGTTGCGGGCCTGCCCGAGGCCGGTGGGCAGCGCGACGGTGAGGTCGGGTCCGGCGGCGTCGCGGTCGGTGCCGGGCAGGACGCCGACGACGGTGCCGCCGGCGGCGCGGGCGCCCGCCGCGGCGGCGGCCATCACCCCGCCGAGCCCGCCGCAGACGACCACGGCGCCGTGCCGGGCGAGCAGCCGCCCGGTCTCGCGGGCGTGGCCGCGTTCGCGTTCGGTGCACTCGCCGGGCCCGCACACCGCCACCTGCACCCGGCCCCGGCCGGGCCCCTGGGCCGGGTGCTGGGCGGTCACGGGGTCATTCGGCGCCGTGCCGGGCGGCGATCCGGTCGATCGCGGCGGCGAGGTCGAAGTCCTTGCCGGTCAGGCCGCCGGCGCTGTGGGTGGTGAGGGCGAAGGTCACGGTGCGCCAGCGGATGTCGATGTCGGGGTGGTGGTCGGCGTCCTCGGCGGCGCGGGCGACGTCGCCGACCAGGTCGATGCCGGCGAGGAAGGCGGGCGCCTTCACCGTCCTGCGGATGAGGTCGCCGTCGCGCTCCCAGGCGGGCAGGTCGCGCAGCCGTCCGGCGACGGCGTCGTCGTCGAGGGTGTCGGCCATCCAGATCACTTCCCGTTCGTCTCGTCCGCCGGCCGGGACGGCCCTTCCCCTCCGAGTACATCACGTCCGGGTCCGGGGGCCTCCCCGGTGGTGACCTGCGCCCACACGTCGGTGGTGCGGGTCCGCCCGGCGGGGGTGTCCTCGACGGTCTCCTCGACGACGACGGCCGCCGCCACGCGCGGGCCGGCGCCCGGGCCGGAGCCGGGGGCGGGGCGGGTGGCGGTGGTCCAGGTGGTCTTGGCGACGTCGACGACGACGTCGCGGGCGACGTCGGCGACGATGCCGCGCAGGGTGTCCTGCATGGCGAGCTTGAGGGCGTCGCGGAGCAGCTCGCGCAGGACGGCCTCGATCGCGGCGGTGGCGGCGCGGGACGCGGTGCGCAGGGCCAGGTCGCGGGCGGTGCGGGCGACGGCGCTGCCGGTGACGGCGGTGACCAGGTCCGCGGCGTCGCGGGCGGCGCCGCGGACGGCGGGGTCGGCCGCGGCGCGGGCGGCGAGCCCGGCGGCCGCGCCGGTGAGGGGGGCGAGTTCGGGCGCGGCGGCGGCGCCGCGGGCGCGGTCGCGGACGGTGCCGGCCAGGTCGCGGGCGGCCTGCTCGGCGGTCTCGCGGACGACGCGGGCGACGACGTCGCGGCCGGCGGTCATCGCGGCCTCGGCGGCGGCGTCGGCGACGGTGTCGACCGCGGCGTCCACGACGGTCCTGGTGGCGGCCTGCACGACGGGCGCGGCGGCGGTGCGGGCGGCGACGTCCAGGGCGGCGTCGGCCGCGGCGCGGGCGAGGGGCCCGGCGGCGAAGCGGCGCGCGGCGGCCGCCATGGGGTGCCGCGCGGTCTGCTGGGCGGCCTGCTCGGCGAGGGCCAGCGCGGTGGCGGCGGCCTGGTAGGCGCCCGCGGTGGCGGGGTTGGCCTCGGCGGCGGCGCGGGCCTCGGTGACGGCGCGTTCGGCGGCGGCGGAGGCGGCCTTGACCGCGGCGTCGCGGGCGGCCTGCTCGACGGCCTTCATCGCGGGCGTCCCGGCGAGCTGGTCCAGGATGCGGGCCGCGGCGACCGCGGCGGCGCGGCGGGCGGCGGCGACGGCGGGTTCCCCGGCGGTGGCGGCGGTGCGCGCGGCGGTCGCGGCGGCCGGGGCGAGCCCGTCCCAGATCTCCTCCAGCCGCCGCGCGGCGGCCTGGTCCGCGCCGCCGCCCGCGCCGCCGTTGCCGGCGTCTCCGCCGCGGTCGTCTTGCAGGTCCTTTTCGTTCACAGCCACGCCCCTCAGCACGATCCGCCCCCAAATCACCATAACTTCCGAACGGCGCCGCGGGTTCCGGCCGGGACGCCGGTGCGGCGGGGTCAGCGGCCGCAGGCGGGGCAGGG
>NZ_SMKB01000422.1:0-2846 GCF_004348575.1 Actinomadura sp. 7K534 | reverse complement strand
CCCCCTGCTCCCCCCTGCTCCCGGACCTCCCGTCCTTCCGCCTCCGCGCGAGTTATCCACAGTTCGCGGAGGCGCGCGTCCGGCCGCCGGTACCCGGTACGGTGAGACCGAGATCAAGCCCGCCGCCCGGGCACGTCCCGCCGACGCGCGCGGTGCTTTCCGCCAGCCGACCCATCGAACGGACGGGAGCGCTCCGTGGCAGAACAGCCGCTGCATGAGCACACGCTCGGCAATGGCCTGCGCGTGGTGGTCTGCGAGGACCATGTCGTACCACTGGCCGCCGTGAACATCTGGTACGGGGTGGGTTCGCGGCACGAGCGGGCCGGCCGCACCGGCCTCGCCCACCTCTTCGAGCACCTGATGTTCCAGGGCTCCGCGAACGTCGCCGAAGGCGAGCACGCCGCGCTGCTGGAGAGCGCCGGCGCCGCGTTCAACGCCAGCACGTCGTTCGAGCGCACGAACTACTACGAGACGGTGCCCGTCAGCCACCTGGAGCTCGCGCTCTGGCTGGAGGCCGACCGGATGGGCACCCTCCCCGCGGCGCTCACCCAGGTCAACCTCGACAACCAGCGCGACGTGGTGAAGAACGAGCGCCGCCAGCGCTACGACAACCAGCCCTACGGGACGGCGTTCGAGCGGCTGTGCGCCCTCACCTTCCCCGAAGGCCACCCCTACGCGCACACCCCGATCGGCTCCATGGACGACCTGGACGCCACCACCCTCGAAGACTGCGCGGACTTCTTCGCCACCTGGTACGCCCCCGGCAACGCGGTCCTGTCCGTCGTCGGCGACGTCGACCCGGAGGCGACGCTGGCGGCGGTCGAGCGCTACTTCGGCGGGCTGCCGGCCGGCCCCGAGAAGCCGGCCGCGCGGCCCGGTGAGCTCGGGCCGCTGTCCGGCGTCCGCGGGGAGACCCTCGACGAGGAGGTCCCCTCCCCCGCCTACTTCGCGATGTTCACGCTCCCCACCGACGGCGGCGACGAGATCGAGGCCGCCGAGCTCGCGGTCGAGATCCTCGGCGGCGGCTCCGGCTCCCGGCTGTACGACCGGATGGTGCGCCGCGACGAGATCGCGACCGAGGTGTGGGCCGGGGTGACGCGGCTGGCGTCCGGCCCGTCCCTGGCGATCGTGGACGCGATCGGGCCGGACCCGGACAAGATCGCCGCCGTGCTGGACGAGGAGCTCCAGCGGTTCGCCGAGCACGGCCCCGACGCCGACGAGACCGCCCGCGCCACGGCCCAGGCCGAGCGGGGCTTCCTCGAGCAGACCGAGACCGTCACGGCCCTGGCCAACGCGCTGTCCCAGAACGCGACGCAGTTCGACGACCCGGCCCGGACCTTCACCGCCGCCGGCCGCGCCGCCGCGGTCACCGGGGACGCGATCAAGGAGATGGCGGGCCGCTGGCTGGCACCGGGCGCCCGCACCGCCCTGACCTACGGAGGCACCTCGTGAGCAGCGGCCTGTCCCTGCAGCCCCGCCCCGTCCCCGGGCCCGTCCCGGCCTGGGCGTTCCCGGCCGGCGTCGAGGGCCGCGTCCCGGCCGGCCCGGCGACGCTGCGCTGCGACCTGCCCGGCCGGCGCCTCGCGGCGGTGCGGCTCGTCCTGCACGCGGGCGCCGGCCGCGAGCCGGTCCTCGCCGACGGCCGCCGCCTCGACGGCGTCGCGACGCTGGCGGCGCACGCGCTGACGGAGGGCACCGAGCCGGGCGGCGGCACCGCGCTGACCGCCGCCTTCGAGCGGCTCGGCGCCAGCTTCTTCGCGCACGCCGACCTCACCGCGCTGCGCATCGCGCTGGACGTCCCGACCACGCGGCTCGGCGCGGCCATGGAGCTGTTCTCCGAGGTCGTGCGCCGCCCGGCCCTGGACGACGGCGACGTGCGCCGCCTCGTCCGCGAGCGGCTGGAGGAGATCGCGCAGGAGGACGCCGACCCGGGGTCGCGCGCGATGCGCGAGCTGCGCGCGGTGATGTTCCCGGCGGAGGCCCGCGCGTCCCGCCCCACCGGCGGCGGCCGCGCCTCCGTCGAGGCGCTCCAGGGGGCCGACGTCCGCTCCTTCTACGGCTCCGTGGTGCCCGCTGAGGCCACCGCGGTCGTCGCCGGTGATCTTTCCGGGGTGGACGCCGACGGAGCGCTCACGGCCGCACTGGAGGGCTGGGCCGCGACCGGCGACCCGCTCCCCACCCCGGACCGGGTCATGCCGGAGTCGGCCGCCCGGATCGTCGTCGTCGACCGTCCGGGCTCGGTGCAGACGTACCTCAGCTTCGGGCACGGCGTCCCGGACCGCTCGCACCACGACTGGCCGTCCCTGGCCGTCGCGGCGCACGTGCTCGGCGGCGGGCTCACGTCCCGGCTGAACGCGAAGCTCCGCGAGGAGAAGGGCTACACCTACGGCATGCGCGCGGGCCTGCTGCGGATGCGGCACTGCGGCCTGTTCATCGCGCAGGGCGCCGTCCACACCGAGGTCACCGCCGACGCCGTCTCCGACGCGCTGACCGAACTGCGCGGCATCGTGTCCGAGGGCATCGACGCCGACGAGCACGGCTCGTCGGTCCGCGCCCTGGCCGACCGCGCCCCCGCCGAGTACGAGACGGCCCGCGCCGTCGCCGCCGAACTGGCCGACGTCTCCGCCAACGGCCTGGGCACCGACTACCCGAGCGCCTACCTGGCCGCCGTACGCGCCTCGACCCCGGACGGCGTCGCCCGCACGTACCGCAAGCACGTCGACCCCGCCGACGTCCGCGAGCTGTGCCGCCGCCTGGACGGCATGCCGCTGGCGATCGAGCTGGCGGCGGCGCGCAGCGCGTCGCTCGGCGCGCCGGGCCTGCTGGCCGCCCTGGACGACGTCCTG
>NZ_SMKB01000421.1:0-2925 GCF_004348575.1 Actinomadura sp. 7K534 | reverse complement strand
TTCCGGGGGATTCGGCGTGGGGGCATGGGATGATCCTGGTGGCGGTTCCTTCCCTCCGGAGGCGCGGTGACCAGCAGGAGCATGCTCGAGATCCGGGTGCGGTGGGTTCTGCTCGTGGTGGTGGGCACCGCCAACCTCGTCGGTGCGCTGGTCGTGCTCGGGTTCGCGACGTTCGTGGTTCCGGATCCTCCGTTGGAGGATCGTGAGTATGTCCACCAGGTCAACGCGGTGGCGTTCTTCAGTTATCCCGTGGTCGCGGTGCCCGTCGTGCTGCTGGCCGGGTTGTGGTTGTGGCGGCCCGTCGTCCGGCTCGTGCGGGACGGGGGTGAGGCCGACCGGCGGCAGCGGCGCGCGGTGCTGCTCGGGCCGTTGCGGTTAACGCTGCTGGTCGGCGGGATGTGGGTCGTCGGGGCGCTGGGGTGGGCCCTGCTGGATCTTGTGCTGTTCACCCCGCGGCTGGCCGTCAAGACGGGGTTGACCTGTCTGCTGGGGGCGGCCACGACGTGCACGATCGTGTATCTGCTGTCGGAGCGGCTGCTGCGTCCGGCGGCGGCGCTGGTGCTGGCGGCGGAGCGTCCGCGCCGGGTGCGGTTGCCCGGGGTGACGACGCGGGTGATGCTCGCGTGGGCGCTGGGGACGGCGATTCCGGTGTTCGGGCTCATCTGTGTCGCCGTTGCCGCGCTGGCCGCGCCCGACATCAATGTCGTCCAGCTCGCCATCACGATCCTGGGGCTCGGGGGCGTCGCGCTGCTGGCCGGGGTTTATGTCATCTATATGGCGACACAGGCGATCGCCGATCCGATCAAGGCGGTCCGGAAGGGGATGGCACGGGTCGAGCGGGGCGATCTCGGCGCCGAGGTGTCCGTGTACGACGCCAGCGAGGTCGGGCAGTTGCAGGCCGGGTTCAACCACATGGTCGCGGGGCTGCGGGAGCATGAGCGGCTGCGCGACCTGTTCGGGCGCCATGTGGGCGAGGAGGTCGCCGACCTGGCGCTGGAGCGTGGCGACATCACGCTCGGCGGGGAGACGCGCGAGGTGGCGGTCCTGTTCGTCGACCTGACGGGGTCGACGCGGCTGGCCGACACGCGGAGCCCGGACGAGGTCGTCGGGCTGCTGAACAAGTTCTTCGGGGTCGTGGTCGGCGTCGTCGCGCGGCACGGCGGGTGGATCAACAAGTTCGAGGGGGACGCGGCGCTCGCGATCTTCGGGGCGCCCACGCAGATCGAGGACTCGGCCGGCGCGGCGCTGGGGGCCGCGCGGGAGCTGGCGGTGCGGCTCCGGGCGGAGGTGCCGATGCTGGACGCGGGGATCGGGGTGTCCGCGGGGCCGGTCGTCGCCGGGTACATCGGGGCCGAGCAGCGGTTCGAGTACACCGTGATCGGCGATCCGGTGAACGAGGCGGCGCGGCTCAGCGACATGGCGAAGACCTACGCCTCGCGGGTGCTGGCGTCGGCGGCCGTGCTGGAGCTCGCGCACCTGTCGGAGTCGGACGAATGGGACCTCGGCAGGTCGGTGCTGCTGCGCGGGCGGAGCCGTCCGACGCGGCTGGGCACGCCCCGGCCGTCCCCGCCGCCGCCCGTGGTGGAGGACGCGGAGGAGCCCGGTGAGGCGCCGGCCGTCCCGCGTGCCCGCGTCCCGCATCCGCTGCGGTGGAGCCGGAAGTTGCTCGTCGCGGCGCTGATCCTGTCCAAGGCGGCGCGCAGGAAGGGTTCGGGCGAATAGAGGCCCACCTCTGATCAAAGGAGCGTGTCCGGCATGGGGGCGCGGCGGGCCGGATGCGTATCGTCGCCGCCAGTACACGGTCTGCTACCGGCTCGTTACTCCGGTGTCACCGGACGCCTTCAGGGTTGGGGGCGGACACGCCCCGGCTCCCGAGAGGTGACCATGCACCGCCGTACCCGTCGCACGCTCCTCGCCGTCACGGTCTCCACGGCCGTCATCGCGCCTGCCGCTCCGGCCCTTGCGACACCGGAGGCGCCCGAGCCGCGGCCACTGGTGAACTTCTGGCCGAGCAAGAAGATCGCGAACGTCGCGCATCGCGGGGCGTCGGCGTACGCGCCGGAGAACACGCTCGCGGCCGTCAGACTGGCCCGGAGGCAGGGGGCGGACGTCTTCGAGATCGACGTGCAGCAGACCAAGGACCGCAAGCTGGTCCTCATGCATGACACCACGCTCGCCCGGACGACGAACGTCGAGAAGGTGTTTCCGAAGCGTGCGCCTTGGAGGGTCTCCGACTTCACCTTGGCCGAGATCCGGAGGCTGGACGCGGGCTCCTGGTTCGGGGCCAGGTACAAGCGAGAGCGGGTCCCGACACTGGCTTCGGTACTCCGGGCCATGAACGGTGGCCGGATCGGCATGCTCCTGGAGATCAAGAGCCCCGCGCTCCACCCGGGCATCGAGAAACGCATCGTCGCGGCCTTGAGGCGCTCGCCGTCCTGGCTGCGGTTCGATCCGACCGAGCGGCGCCTGGCCGTGCAGTCGTTCGACTGGGGGTCGGTGCGCCGCTTCCATGCCGAAATGCCCAGGGTTCCGGTGGGCCTGCTCGGCACCCCGAAGACGGCGGACCTGCCGAGGCTGGCCCTGTTCGCCGACCAGATCAACCCCACGTACGGCAGCCTGACCGCCTCCTACGTCAGGAGAATCCACGCGGCCCGTATGGACGTCCTCACCTGGACGCTGAACGACCCCCGCCAGATGCGGAGGGCCGCTCAACTCGGCGTGGACGGCATCATCACCAACCGGCCGGACGTCCTCCACCGCGTCCTCCGAAGGGCCAGCGCCCGCTCAGCGGCCTGAGACCGGCAGTGGTCCCCTCGTCGGCCCGAGTCCGGCAGAGGCGCGCTCGGTGGCTTTGAGGTGGGTGCTCGGTGGGTTTGAGGACCCGGATGGGGTGCCGCTCGGTCAGGTGGGGGGTGGGAGGTGTTC
>NZ_SMKB01000420.1:0-2927 GCF_004348575.1 Actinomadura sp. 7K534 | reverse complement strand
GCCCTGGACCACGGGGTCAATGTCTTCTGTGTGATCAGGTCTGTGTGGCGTTCCTTCTCGGATGACCGCTCGTGAGGGGGCTTCTGTGTCCTGCGAGGGGCGCCTGCGGGATGCAGTGCTGGTAAGGGGTCCTTCGGGCTTCGGAACTGGTCGTTCAGGCGTTTTACGGCTGGAATCGGACCTCGTGGGAGCAGGAAGGCCGCCGCTGCTGCAAACAGCACGGCCATGAACGTCGTCATCGGGACTCCTTGGTGTGGCCTGCTCACGTGCGTGAACGGGACGCAGTGCATCTGCTCGTCGAGCTGTGTGGGGCGGATGGGCGAGGTCGGGACGGATCGGGTCAACACTCGACCTGCACCTCGGCAGCACTGAACCGCTGGTCGCCCCGCTCCGTCTTGCCTCGTCTCTCCCGCGAGGCCGCTCACACGGCGGCGGTTTTGGGCTTTGTGTTGGTGGGGGACTCAGCGGATTGGGCTAGGCGGTGGGTCCAGTAGAGGCCGGTCAGGTTCAAGGTCGTACCGGTGATTAGGCAGGCCAGGCCGGGGAGGGTGCCGAAAAGGAACGGGATCGGGTGCGCGCCCAAGGCCGACGCCATGGCCAGGCCCAGTAGCGGTAGTGCCGCTAGGAGCCGGGCTGTTGCGCGGGGACCTGCCAGTTGAACGGAAACGTCCTGGCGCTGTGCCTCTTCGTCGCGGAGGGCGGCGGCCAGGCCGTCCAGGACGGCTGCGAGGGTGCCGCCGCGTTCGGAGCCGATGCGCCAGCAGGCCGCCAGGAGTCGCAGCCCTTCCGCCCCCGGACGAGCCGCCAGTTCCTCCAAATGGTCGGGGGGCGGGCGAGGGATGTTGAGGAGTTCCTTGGAGACGTGCGGGTCGAGGACGGCCGCGGCTGCTGTGAACGCCTCGTCCGGAGTTCGGCCCGCCGCCAGTTCGGCGGCCATCGCGTCGCACAGCTCGATGACGGACGTGCACCATCGTTGCGGACGTGTCCTGCGTTCTTTGAGCGCGTCGGCTTTCGACGTGACGTAGTGGAGCGGGGTCTTGGTTGGGTCGGTTGTGAGGCGGTCCAGGCGGATGACGGCGGGAGAAGGGCTCATGAGTGTCCAGACGGCGGCCGCCGAACAGAGGGCCGCCAGCGCGAGAATCACGTGGTGCCCCGCAGTCTTGTGAACAGAGAGTCGGCCTCGGGAGACTGGACGATCCCGCCGGACGGAGTGAACGAGACAGCGGGGACGACACCGACCAAGCCGTCCGGTGCTCGGCGGAGGCGGCAGATCTCTGCCACGCGGCGCCGACCTCCGCCCGGATCGCGTACCAGGTGCACCACGAAGTCCAGGGCGGCGGCGAGTTGGCTGTGGACGGCCTCGCGGGTCAGGCCCGCCGCGCAAGCCAGGGCCTCGAGCCGGGCCGGCACGTCGGCCGCGGTGTTGGCGTGGAGGGTTCCGCAGCCGCCTTCGTGCCCCGTGTTCAGCGCCTGCAACAGGTGGACGACCTCCGGGCCTCGGACTTCGCCAACGACGAGGCGGTCGGGGCGCATGCGGAGGGCCTGGCGGACGAGGTCGTTCAAGTTCACGCCCCCCGCGCCCTCCATGTTGGGCGGTCGTGCCTCCAGCCGGACTACGTGAGGGTGGGACGGTCTCAGCTCTGCGGAGTCTTCGACCAGGAGGAGTCGTTCGGCCGGGTCCGCTAGTGAGAGCAGTGAGCTCAAGCATGTCGTCTTGCCGGTGCCCGTTCCGCCAGTGATCAGGAAGGCGGCTCGCGACTTGATCAGGCCGGCGAGTAGGTCGGCGCCCTCGGCCGGGACGGTTTCGGCGGCGACCAGTTCGTCCAGCGTGAAGGCGCGGCGGCGGGGGAGCCGCAGGGAGATGCAAGTTCCGGTTGCCGCCACGGGCGGGAGGACCGCGTGCAGCCGCACCCCGCCGGGGAGGCGGGCGTCGGCGTAGGGGGCTGAGTCGTCGAGGCGGCGTCCGGCGGCTGCGGTGAGGCGCTGGGCGAGGCGGCGCAGGGTGGGCTCGTCAGGGAAGCGCAGGCCGGTCCGGACGAGGCCGGAGCCTGTGTCGACCCAGACCTCGTCCGGACCGTTCACCAAGACGTCGGTGACGTCTGGAGACCGTAGTAACGGTTCAAGCGGCCCCGCGCCGACGAACTCGGCATGTAGTTCGTCGGCGAGCGTCAGGACCTCGCGATCGCCAAGGAGTCGTTCTTCCGCGCGCAGGGCCGCGGCGACCCGGCCGGTGGTCGGTTCGGCACCGGAATCGGCCAGCCGATCCCGGATGACGTCAGACAGCCTCGTCATACGACCTTCTCCTCCTGTTCTGTGTGGGGTGGCGGCGGACGGCCAGCTGCTCTGGCTGGGTGATTCGGTCGTTTCGGCGCTGCACGCCCACTGGTGGTGGGCGCCGTCTTCTCAGCCCGGTGGCTCTGCTAGGTGGCGCGAGCGGCGATCCACCGGGCGCTGATCGGCCCAGCGCTGATCGGGGGTAACGGGTGAAAGATGCGCGGGCAGGCAACTCCCCCGTGCGGGCAATGCAGGTGGTCTCGCCGCGCAGACCGCGCAGACCACGCAGGCGGCCCCCTTGTGCTGGCGGTGCGGGCAGCCTCGCCGGGCGGGCGCGCAGGCGGCCCCCGTGCAGACCGCGCGGGGGCAGCCCACAGTGCAGACCGCGCGGGCAGCCCGCCCTGCATACGGCGCTGGCAAGCCCTGCCCCGCGGGCGATGCAGGCAGCCCCGCCGTGCAGACCGTTCGAGCAGCCCTGCCGTGCGAACGGTGCTGGCGGCCCTGCCGTGCGGACGGTGCTGGCGGCCCCGTCGTGCGGACGGTGCTGGCGGCCCCGTCGTGCGGACGGTGCTGGCGGCCCCGTCATGCTGCGGTGCTGGCTGTCTTGAATTGTTGGGGGTACGGGCCGTTTGGCCTTATGGGTGGGGCAGTTG